>CAWWAV010000332.1:0-1518 GCA_963934935.1 uncultured Anaerolineales bacterium | reverse complement strand
TCCCAATTCAGACCGTTAAGTCTTAATAAGGCACCAAATCCTAGAATTCCTAGGCGAATCAGATTGTACCGTGTGAGATATCTACAAAAGGAGCTTGTGTGGTTGAATAATGCATCCCACTTGTTCATGGTGTGATCGGTTCCAGGTTATTAAACCCATACATTACAAAACTGGCATTATATGGACACACTTAATTAAAATCGCGATAAGCGAATCAAAAACCTTTCTGGGCAATCAACGAGCACATTTCTACAGTTCTGCAGGAATATGCCCATTCATTGTCATACCAGCCCAAGATTTTAACCATACGATCTTGAATAACCATTGTTGAAAGAGCATCAAATATACAACTGTGGCTATTTCCCCTCACATCAGAACTGACTATTGGGTCTTCTGTATACTGAAGTATACCTTTCAACGGTCCTTGAGCAGCTAACCGGAAAGCTTGGTTTATGTCTTCAGGTGTCACATCAGTTTGCACATCAGCGACAAAATCAGTTGCGGAGCCCACTGATGTAGGTACACGAAAAGCTATACCATGTAACTTACCATTCAATTCCGGAAGGACTATGCCCACAGATTTAGCCGCTCCAGTACTAGTCGGGATTATATTCTGAGCCGCGGCCCGGGCCCTCCGTAAATCTGAATGTCTTCTATCCAATATGGACTGATCATTGGTATAAGAATGAATCGTAGACATCAATCCTTTTTCTACACCAAAATTTTCGTGAAGCACCTTGACCATAGGGGCAAAACAATTAGTAGTACAAGAAGCATTTGAAACTATAGAATGCTCTTTGGGATCATATAATCCGTCATTAACACCAAGCACCATAGTCAAATCTGGATTCTTAGCCGGCGCAGATATTACAACTTTTGACGCTCCCGCATCGATGTGACCTCTGGCCTGCTCTGCATCCGTGAATTTGCCAGTGCATTCAACAACAATATCAACACCATATTCTGACCATGGAATGTCTTTAGGATATTTCTCAGAAAATATCCTGACATGATTACCATCTATTACCAAATCATCATTGTCCGGCTCAACTACACCTTTAAAAACTCCGAAGCTACTATCATATTTTAATAAATGGGAATTGGTCGCAGAGTCAGATGTGCCATTCACAGCAACGATCTGCAAATCACTCACTTGATTTTCAAATGCAACTCGAGTCACTAACCTGCCTATTCTTCCAAAACCATTAATGCCTACGCGGGTTACCAATTTTGACCTCCGGTGTATTAAACATCTTTATGTACTAATCGATCTATATACTTAATGTCAATTGCACAACATAGGTGTCACTACCCAACCAGTGCCTGGACCAATAGCGCCATTGTAAATCCTATTTTACCTATATACCAGACCTAAGGTATGTATACGCAGAGCGACCGCTGTAAATAGCTTTATCACCTAACGCCTTCTCTATTCTAAGGAGTCTATTGTACTTAGAAACCCTATCTGATCTAGCTGGAGCGCCAGCTTTGATCTGACCTACGTTCCACCCTACTGAT
>CAWWAV010000331.1:0-1533 GCA_963934935.1 uncultured Anaerolineales bacterium | reverse complement strand
CAACAATGTGTCGGAACGTCGTAGCCTACTGTTGAAAACGGTAGCTAGTCCAAGCATCCCCAACATCACCTGTACCGATCCTAAGCTAAATCGAAATACCGGGAATGCAGCACCGCTATCCGACCAGATCGCAGGCGCAATCAACTCAGACAGATCTATAAAGTGTCTCCTAAAGTCATAATGTCCTATTCCATAATAATCCATTCTGACAGCATCACGTTCAAACCCTGCTGGAAGCCAATACAGAGCCGACAATCCTAATCCAAGTAGCACCGCTACTCCAACTGCATACAGATTGCTAGACGCCCTGTTTTTACCGTCTGAATCCACAAGAGTTAAGGGAGTAATCAAAAACTCCCATAGCAAGAACACAAGTAAAAATCCATAAGCAACTAGTGCAGTTAATGGGTGAGACAGCACGACTGCGCCTAAACTTAAGGAAGCAATAACCACAGAGTACTTTGTGCCAGTACCTCTGACTTTATCAAATGCCCAAAAGATTACAGGAGATATACCAATAGCCAAAGTTTCAGCAATTTCACCGCGCGCATGTGGTTCTAGAAAGAAAATATAAGGCGACAAACTCCACGCAACTCCGGCCACCATCGCTTCAACTCTCCCCCATCTATTAGCTACAAACAAATACATGCCGAGGGAACCAATAAATGCTGCTATTACCAGGACAAACTTGCTTCCTGCTACCACTCCTAACCCAGTGGCTAGACTGTAATAAGCAGCCAAATGATATGCCAAAGGCGCATAATAATTGAATATCGGATATCCATTACCGTAATAAAAATCCGGTGCCCAACGAGGATAATATACGCCCTCAGTAATTGATTGCTCTATTTGAGCTGCTCGAAATATATGGATCTCAGCATCAGTATCAGTAGGTAAACTCGGCCGCGAAAGGAATGGCCAAGCAGCTAATGTGGTAGCCACAAAGACTATTAACAAACCAGGTTCAAATTTGTTGAGAAATTTATTCACAAAATATGTAGTCTGCTAATTCTTTCAGTATAATAATTAGTGCGTCCTATTAAAACGTTCTTGCCAACAACTCCGGGATTTCTTCCGGATGATTGGCAATTAACACACCAGCACTCATCAATGCCTCAATTTTGTCAGATGCCATTCCAGAACCGCCTTCCACTATAGCACCAGCATGTCCCATACGTTTTCCAGGCGGAGCAGTCTGACCAGCTATAAATGACACCACCGGCTTGTCTACAAACCTAGTAATGTAATCGGCGGCCAATTCTTCATCTGAGCCCCCAATTTCACCAATCATGACGATTTGTTTAGTCTCCGAATCATTTTGAAAAAGCTGTAGCACATCAATGAAATTGGTTCCATTAATTGGATCACCACCAATACCGACGCATGTGGATGCTCCCAAACCTTTCTGTGCCAATGCGTATAACACTTCATAAGTCAATGTGCCTGATCTTGATACTACTCCTACATCACCCTTTTCTGCTATATGTCCCGGTATGATACCTACTTTTGTTTCGCCAGGCGATAAAACACCCG
>CAWWAV010000330.1:0-1539 GCA_963934935.1 uncultured Anaerolineales bacterium | reverse complement strand
TTTTCTAACCCGTGCACGACGGGAGCCATAGCCTGGCAGGTCGCTCAGTAAAATGAAAAGAACTCTACAAATTGCGGCTGCCCTGCACCAAGAGCCACATCATCCGGATTGCTAGCACGCATTCCAACGTCAGTATCAACCCCTACCGATTTCTCTCTATTTTCCGATGTGCAACCTGAAAACACAAAAGTACAAGCAGCTGCAATACTTAGCATAAGATAATGTAATCTCATTGATTTTTCCCTGGTAAATTGACCATACAACCTGATTCGCACAACAACATCATTCTTCCAGTAGCATCAAGCGCACTTGAAGTCTTAGTAAGTATATGTTTTATATCAGATACTATATCCATCGCTGAGGTCTCATATGATCTATGACCTAAAACCAAATTACCATCGGTGTCAATCACATAACTTAACGTACTATGACCCACTGAATACCCTGCTGCTGACCCGCTATCCTCTTTTTCAAAGTAAATGTTGTAGTCACTAGCCACTTGCTGTATCTCTTCAAGCGTCCCATGCAATCCTAGAAAGTCTGGGTTGAACAACGCAAGATATTTTTTTAAGACCTCTGGACTGTCCCGCTCAGGATCTACTGTAATCATTACAAATGAGACTTGATTCGCATCATCACCCAACAATTCATGAACCTGCTTCCACGTACCTAACGTACCTGGACAAGCATCTGGGCAATTAGTAAAACCAAAAAACATAAGCACTACTTTGCCACGCAACTCAGACAAAGCAACAATGTTTTTACTCTGATCTATGAGAGAAAACTCTGGTGCTTTTACTGGGTCTTCAAACTCCATTCCTTTATACTCGTATGGGTCAGAGTTTAACAAGCCGCACGCAGACATAACACCTGACAACAGAATAAAGACTATTCTATTGCTTAATCGTAGTACCATATTCGCTGGATATATATGCATTATTAAATCGCCCAATTATAGTTCATGTTTGCAACAAGTTTCGAAAATCTAACTCAATATATTTATGATTCAGAAACCATCACATCTATTCCTACAGGCCCTGACATCTTAAACATTAATTCGACTTCGAAATGGCTTTTAGGAGCCAAATCTACATCAAGTTCGATCATCATAACATGCAAGTCTCCAGGCACAAAACTAACCGTCTCACCCGGCAACAATTCTATATCTCCACTAACAGGAAGCATAGTCATTATATCGCCTTGCATCCTTACCTGATGTATTTCTACTGCTTTGCATATTTCAGCTCCTACACCGATAATATATTCTGACTCATCACCAACATTGGTCAATTCCATATAGATTGCAGTATTGCCACCTTCAACCCCTGGGCGCGCCCATATATCTGCTATAGCTATACTGGCATGTCTAACTATCTCACTCGTATGAGTTTTTGTCTGGGAGTTATCATGTTCATGCTCATGAATGTTAACATCATCCGGCGCACACCCAAAAATGCCAGTAGCTAAAACCATCATATATACAAAAATTGTATGTCTCCTCATAATTTATGCTCCAATATCACCAATGTTGTGGCGACA
>CAWWAV010000329.1:0-1553 GCA_963934935.1 uncultured Anaerolineales bacterium | reverse complement strand
CCTTGTTCTTCTCGTCCATAGACACCAATTCTGCCACTAATCTCTAATTCTTGAAAGATCGATACAATCATGCGGGCATGAGCTGCTAATTTGTTGCCGGATTCTTCCTGTAATAGTTTGGGTAGATCAAAATGACTAAGCTCAATAATCTGCAAACCGGAAGCACTGGCTTCATCTCGTTCCATCCCGATCACAATTAAGATGGCATCTTTGTCACGTTGTTTTACTAAGAGACTGTATTCTCCTATCTTGGCGCCATTAGTCAAATAATACATAGCTGGGTTGTCTCGCGTACTACCACTGACGAAAAGTGCGTCCATGTTACGTTCTTTCATAAGACGATTTATATCTGTCTTCATATGTCTATGTACTCACACTAAGCAAATCATTTAGTATAGATATCAGTTCATCATCATGATGTGGTAGTACTGTACGAAGATCCAGCATGACTTGATTGTCTTGGATACGAGCTATTATCTTATGGTTGCGCATGTCCTGAGCAAGTCGTACAGATGATTCGACTTGCAAACCTACTAAAATAGTTGGCAAAGTCTCGCCTGGTAGACTGCCACCACCAATAGTTGATAATCCAGACACAAGTGTTCCGCCTATCTGATCAACTACCCGTTGAGCCCGTGTTTTGATTGTACTAATGTCCATGGCTATCATTTGCCAGACAGGTATTTTTTCTATAGCTTCATCTTTTATGTAATGAAGTAATGTAGCTGAAAGAGCTGCAATGCATAGTTTGTCTGCTCTTATGGCTCTTGCAAGCGGATGGTTTCTGAGTTTGTTGACAAGGTGTTTATTGCCAATGATGATGCCTGCTTGTGGCCCTCCCAACAATTTGTCGGCTGAAAAGCAGACTAGGCTTGCGCCAGCATTCAAACTATCCTGTACAGTTGGCTCATGCGTCAGACCAAAAGTGGAAGTGTCAAGTAATGTACCTGACCCAAGATCATCTAATACTGGGATATTGTGCTCTGATCCTATTGTTACAAGCTCTTGCAGATTGGGTTCGGCTGTGAATCCAACAATATTGTAATTGCTATGGTGAGCCCTCATTATTAATGCAACATTATTGTGTTGTTCTCTTATGGCTTGATGATAATCGTGTGGATGAGTTCTGTTAGTCGTACCGACCTCTACCAAATTGACCTCTGATTGTTTGATAACATCTGGTATTCTAAACCCTCCTCCTATTTCTACAAGCTGTCCTCGGGAAATTACTACACCTCTCTTTTCCGCTAAGGCTTTTAGTACCAACATAATTGCCGCTGCATTATTGTTAACCACCAAGGCGGCTTCCGAGCCTGTGGTTCGACAGATCAGACTGTCTACGTCTGTACCACGTGCACCACGCTTTCCTAAATCAAGATCATACTCTAGTGTGTTGTAGTCTTTGGATATCATGGAAACTTCTTGCTGGGCCTCTTTAGATAATGGTGCTCTACCCAAATTTGTATGCAGGATAACTCCAGTTGCGTTGATGACAGGTTGGAGCATTAAAGAAGTTTCCTTTAGAAGCCATTTTTCGATTTTAATTGTCAGCT
>CAWWAV010000328.1:0-1553 GCA_963934935.1 uncultured Anaerolineales bacterium | reverse complement strand
ACAAGATTTGTTCTTCGTCAAGAGTCTTTAGTTCTCGATTCCGCATCAACCAATTTCCATTCACCATAACATCGCAAACATCGCTACCTTTTACACAATGAACAATGTTGGCGACAATATTGTGGACTGGTCTGAGGTGCGGAGCATTCATATCTAGTAATATTAAATCAGCTGGAGCACCAACTTTTAGCATACCATGGTCTGACATACCTACTGCTTTTGCTCCAGCTTGAGTAGCCATACGTAACGCAGTATCTCCTGACACCATAGCTGGGTCAACCGTCTGATATTTGTGAATAAGGGCAGTTTGTCTAATAACAGCGAACATATCCATATCCGCATTAGATCCAGGTCCATCTGTCCCTAAAGAGATTTGCACACCAGCATCAACACACTTTTGTATAGAAGGAAAAGGCATAGCCAGTTTCATGTAGGTAATGGGACAGTGAGGAACTATGACATTCTTGTTCACAAGTATTTCAATGTCTTTATCATCCACATGTAGTGTGTGCGCTGCAATGGTAACGTCTGGTAAATCGAAAACACCGAGTTTATCTAGATGCTGGACTGGACTCAAGTTGTATCGTGCAATGGACTGATCTACTTGTTCCTTTGTTTCTGCAACATGTAGATGAATACCCTTTCCTAGCTCATGGGCAAGTTCCACGGTTTTACGAAGAAAATCATCCGGGCATAAATATGGTGAATGTGGCCCAATATATGTTTTGATTTTACCCTTTGAAGTTTCATCAAGTTCTTTTATCCAATCTATAGTTTCATCAAGTCCTGATCCAACTTCAGTATCTTCCCCCATGCCAAATACAGTCCATGTTAGAGCTGCCTTAAGACCGCTTTCTTGCACCGCGTCAGCTACACGATGCATATAAAAATATTTGTCATTATAGGCAACTGTACCTGAGCGAATCATTTCAGCTGCAGCTAGAGCGGCAGCCCAATACACATCATCGGGTGTAATTCCACTTTCAGCAACCCAGATGGCTTCGAGCCACTCAACAAACGGAAGATCCTCGGCCCATCCTCTCACCATATTCATTGGGCTGTGGCAATGGGAATTTACTAGTCCGGGCATAGCTACTTTATTTGTGCAATCGACTGCAATGCTAGCGAATTGATCGTTTTCGGAATTGCCTATTTCCGTTATGATGCCATTTTCGACTACTAATGTAACGTTTTTGTGAATAGTCCCTTTTTCATCAAGTGTTATTACATCAATATTGCTAAGAGATGTTCTATTAGTCATAAGTATGAACCTAACATCTGTATTATTGTTTATCTGCTTCTAGCTTTTTGCAGTCAATGAGATAACTCTCTGCAATAGCAGCATACATTGCAACTGTGTTGGTGAGACTGTCGATTTCAATCCATTCATTAGCTGCATGTGCATTACCACCTGTTGGTCCAAAACCACACAAAGTGGGGATACCCGAGTTGATTAGCATATAACCTTCATTGGCAGGACCAGATCCAACAGCCTCCCATTTTCTGTCAGTTGCTTTTTGTGCTACATCAATAGCTATAGATACTAAGGGATG
>CAWWAV010000327.1:0-1584 GCA_963934935.1 uncultured Anaerolineales bacterium | reverse complement strand
GATTTCCGTCTCGCGCCATATTTCTGGCATTTCTTAATCTTTCGGTTGCACTCCCAGATTCTACAATTAGGCTAGAAGCTGTAGTTGCACTGTCTGATGTGTCTGCACGACTTACAAAAGCCTGTCCGGGTTTGTCTGGCTCATTGTCAGATTGCCGTGATTTCTCGTTAGTAGAAATCACGTTAGCAGAAATATTATAGCGATTATTGTTTGTTGGTTTTAGTGCTTGGCGATTGTCTATATTGTCGGAAATGACTGAGGTTTCATTAGATTTATTTTGGATGGTTTTGCTGTTTTTCAACCAGGCAAAGTTATATTGGTAAGGACCTTTATTTTTGCTACGATGTCCCTCAGGTAATATCCAACTAGGCAATAAGCGTTGTTGTTCAGCAGTATCCTCTGGAGAGAAAGGTGATAGGGGTCTGAAAACAGTGTTGCCACCCTTGACATCCCGAGATGTAGAGGTAGTGGCAGTGTCTTTCCTATCTAGATTATTGAACATTAGAACACCTTACTGAATTATGCTTAAATGACTTGTAAACCATAAGAACAATTAACTTCATTGTAGCATTACTAATTGATAATACTATCTGCTTCAAGTTGGTCTATATACAAAGACTAGAACAGGCTCATAAATTGCCCCATAAGTCCGTTTACCCCAACACTTGCTATCAATCCTGCAAATACTACGGACACCATACTCATTAATTTTATAAGAATGTTTAATGAAGGGCCACTAGTGTCTTTAAAAGGATCTCCAACAGTGTCACCAACTACAGTAGCCTTATGGACTTCTGAACCTTTACCACCTTCTGCACCAGTTTCCACCAGTTTTTTTGCATTATCCCAGGCCCCTCCGGCATTTGACATCATTACAGCCATGACGAAACCTGTAGCCAAACCTCCAGACAGTAGTCCAAGTACTCCTGCTACTCCAAAGATTAGACCAACTACCACAGGAATAAGGATCGCTAAAGTTGCAGGCTTTATCATTTCTTTTTGGGCACCCTTGGTAGAAATTTCTACGCATCGGGCATAGTCAGGGGTTGCTGTTCCATCCATTATTCCTGGTATCTCTTTGAATTGGCGTCGTACTTCTAATACCATGTCATTAGCTGCACGACCTACTGCAGACATAGTCATGGCAGCAAAGTAAAACACTGTCATAGCTCCGAGAAATATGCCGATTAGTACTGCTGGATTCAACAATGTAACGTCATAGTAACTCATGAAGTCTTTCATTGTCATAGTTTCCACTGCTACTGATACACCTCGAATTACAACAGTCTCTATGCCGCGTAAGTGCATCAAACTAAATCTTATCTCTTCCAGATATGCTGCCAGTAGAGCTAAAGCTGTCAAAGCCGCACTGCCAATAGCAAATCCTTTGCCAGTAGCAGCTGTTGTGTTACCTACAGCATCCAATTCATCAGTGCGTTGCCGTACTTCAGGGTCTAGGCCAGCCATCTCTGCGTTACCACCAGCGTTGTCGGCAATTGGCCCATATGCATCTGCTGCTAAGGTGATTCCTAAAGTTGAAAGCATAGCTACTGCGGCTAGGCCGACCCCATACAGACCCATTAG
>CAWWAV010000326.1:0-1590 GCA_963934935.1 uncultured Anaerolineales bacterium | reverse complement strand
GCATAAAGGCGAAGCCGGTGCAAGTCCGGCGCTGACCCGCAACTGTAATCTAGATACAGATAGCAATCTAGTAAGCCAGGTCGCCCGCCTATCATTGCGTTTTACATCCCTCGAGGCAACGGGAATGCGAACATAACTCATCATGTACAACAACCCTTCGCCTTAATGGATGAAAGGGTTTTTTTATGCTTACAATAACAACAGCATCAAAATCAAATAGCAACTCAAAATTACTTTCTAAGATACTAATTACAACACTGATTTTATTAATTATGTGTAGCTGTCAGAATATAGAGAGCTTACCAAATCTAAACATATCTTCCCGCGAAGATATCACTATAACTGATAGCCTAGGAAGAAAAATTACAAGTATAGCTTCACCAAAGAAAATCGTCAGTTTAGCAGCTTCAAACACAGAAATACTTTATGCTATAGATGCCAACACAACTCTAGTTGGACGTGATGAATATTCTAATTATCCAAAAGAAGCTCTCAAGATACAAAGCATAGGTAGTTTGTATCCTCAAGTCAACACTGAAGTAATAGTAAATCTGCAGCCTGATTTAATTCTAGCCGCTGGAATTACTAATCCTGATGACGTAACAGCATTAGAAAAACTTGGTCTCACAGTATTCACCACTAGTATTGCATCAGATCTTGATGACATATATGAAGATATCATAAACTTAGGTGTCATTACTGGGTACGCTAATAACGCAACCAACTTAGTCGATACAATGAAATCACGAGTGCAAACAGTGCAAGACACCGTATCAACATATTCAACAAAACCATCGGTGTATTATGAAATCGATGCAAGTGAACCTTCTAAACCATGGACTCCAGGTCATGGTTCATTTATTGATATGCTGATAACCACAGCCGGGGGCACTAATATAGGAGCTATAAGCGATGATCCTTACTGGCAGATCAGTCTCGAACAACTGATATATCAAGACCCAGACATAATTGTGCTTGGATCGAGCAAATATGGTGGACAAACCAAATCTGCAGTTTCACTGCGACCTGGTTGGGAAACCCTTAAAGCAGTGAGAACAGGACAAATATACGAATTTGACGATGACCTTGTCAGTCGACCTGGACCACGTATAGTTGATGGCCTAGAAACACTAGCTAATATCATAATTATGAGTGAGTATAGTAAGTAAGATAAATATTATGAAAACACCTATTACAGCATCTTTTCTGTTGTTTATCTTGTTGATTGCAGCAATTATCCTGGGTGTTGCAATCGGATCTGTACAAATCCCCCCTAAAATAATCCTAAACCTAATATTGGATCGTCTGTCCAATTCAAATATTGCGATTGATGATATGAGCAAATATGCAACTATACTATTTGATATCCGCATGCCTAGAGTAGCACTTATGGCATTAACTGGAGCTGGTCTTGCCACAGCAGGTGCAACTTACCAAGGTCTATTTAGAAATCCGCTTGCTGACCCATATCTAGTAGGTGTTGCATCTGGAGCAGGTTTAGGTGCAACCATAGCAATCACAACAAATATTAATTCTAATCCGCTAGGTCTCAGCGCAATCACTATAGCCGCCTTTGTAGGAGGCATAATA
>CAWWAV010000325.1:0-1596 GCA_963934935.1 uncultured Anaerolineales bacterium | reverse complement strand
GTTTTTATAAATGTGAGAACAGATACATTTATCCTGCTTCAAGAAAATGTAATTTCAGCACAAAATATTACAGATTCAGGTCAACCTCAAGAAGATGCTGGTCCTTTCAATAGATTTGGAACCAGAGAAAAACCAGTGAAAGCTTTGCGTGCTGATCTTAGCGATTACGAAAAGTTGGAAAGTGTTTTCAAACAATGTGTGGATCGTTTGGGAGGTTTAGACATAATGGCAGTGTGTCATGGAACGTTACACGTTGCTGAAGCTACTGATCATGGCAAAGAAGGTTGGGATAAAACTATTAGTGTTAACCTGACATCGGTGTTTAGTCTGAATCAACTAGCTGGTCGTCAGATGATTCAGCAAGGTAGTGGGAAAATAATAAATATTGCTTCTATGTTGAGTTTTTCCGGCGGATTAATGGCCACGTCGTATGCGGCTAGCAAAGGTGGAGTAGCACAATTGACAAAAGCATTAGCGAATGAATGGTCTAGCAAAGGCGTTAATGTAAATGCTATAGCACCTGGTTATATACAAACAAAACTGAATAAGCATATTTGGAGTGATCCTGTCAGAAATCAACAGATTCTTGATCGTCTTCCAAGTGGTCGCTGGGGACTGCCTTCGGACCTGATGGGTGCAACTGTATTCTTGTCGTCAGCTGCGTCGGATTATGTACATGGTGTAATTCTTCCGGTTGATGGCGGTTGGTTAGCCAGATAATTGCATCAAAGGCCAAGGATATCACCTCATATAGTACGTTGTTTGATCAAGTATACGTATTTGTTATGTGTATTTATGTGCATTAGAGAAAATTTTATATTGTGAACACATGCTTGTAGCAAGGTCCAAATGTATTGCCATCGCCGAAAATCTATATAGGAGGTAAATAGTCAATGACTAAAATTATTAAGGTAGAGGGTTTGCCACTAGAATACCCAGAACCACATTACAAAGGCACATTACGATATATTACATTGGCTCGTATCGAAACAGATGACGGGGTTGTTGGGTGGGGAGAATGCATCTCTCAGTTCCCTGAGTCTGCGCTGGCAACTAAAGTTATTATTGAGCGTGGTTTTGCTCCTATGTTAATTGGTGAAGATCCTCATGATGTTGATCGACTATGGAGCAAGATGATCGATCATGTATGGTGGATCGGTCCGGAAGGGATAGCGGCATTTGCAATAAGTGCGATTGATATGGCTCTTTGGGACACTAAGGGAAAATCTATGAACCTTCCAGTTTCTAAGCTGATAGGTGGTCAATTGCATGATAGTGTACCAGTGATGGCTTCGGTTATATTTGAAATGGAGGACATCAGTGAAACCGAGCGTGAATTTTCCTGGATGTGTGATCAAGGTTATGACATTGTGAAAGGTGGCTGGGGCATGCATCCGGGTGCTGTCTTTGGTGATGATCGTGACCGTGACCTCGAGTTAGTAAGACGTTTGCGAGATGTAGTGGGACCTGATCGTAAGCTTGTAGTAGATACACCAGGTGTATGGGGTTTATGGGACGTGCCTAAAGCTATCCGAAGATTTCGTGACTTGGAAGAATACAATCTATTTTGGATTGAACAGCCGTTGTTGCCTAGCG
>CAWWAV010000324.1:0-1601 GCA_963934935.1 uncultured Anaerolineales bacterium | reverse complement strand
GGAAGTACTCACTGGACATATTATTGCGTCATATTCCTGTGAAAACTTATTTAGCTCTCGTTGAAACAAATCCCACTCATTCATCAGACCAGCCATACCATCCGCATCTATCGCTCTTCCATTTTGAGCATCAAGACTAAGCTGAGTGTACTGGTGAATTTCCTGGGTTCCCCAGCTTTTCAACAAATCTCTTACACCTAATCCACCATCAGAACTCATTAGCCGATAGTATATTTCATGCGACTTATCAATTGCTGGAGGTCTATCTTTTACTATTTTAGCCCCACTCGATGCCAGTTGGTCAACGCATGTTTGCACAACATCAGACACCTCGGTATTCGGACTAACAATACCATTGTCCATGTAATATGCTATCCGCAATTGTTTGACTGGAATTATTTCGCTAAGCTCGAGAGGCATAGCTTCGGTAGATGGATCTTCAGCATCCCGACCACATATTACATTTAAGCACAGCGGTATATCTTCAACATAACGCGCCATGACACTTATCTGCCACAATGAATTCAGCATACCTCCAGGCGGAGGAACATGCCCGATTTTCGGGGTCCGACCAGTGGTCGGCTTAAAACCTGCCAATCCGCAACAATGGGCTGGCCAACGAGCACTACCACCTCCATCTGTGCATATACCTACTGCCGACCCACCAGATGCTATTATAGAAGCTTCGCCACCACTACTACCACCACATGTCCGTGTCAAATCATACGGATTATTTGTTCTTCCATACACTCGATTATGAGTCTCATACCCCATGCCCAGCTCTGGGACATTAGTCTTTCCAATCAATATTCCGCCAGCATCCCTAATTCTAGATACAACTATTGCATCCACTGATGGAACGTTATTCCGAAGTCCTTCCGTACCACAAGAACATACGACACCCTCTGTCTCAATATTGTCCTTTACCGTAAAAGGAACGCCATGCAGTGGTCCAACCGTATCGCTAGCTCTCAACACATTGTCAGCATCCAAAGCCTGTCCTATTGCCCTGTCCCGATCAGTTCGAACAATTGCATTTAAGCTTGGGTTAACTTCATCTACTCGCTCAAAATATGCCTCAACCACTTCTTGTGACGACACCTGGCGCCTTCTAATCAATTCTGCTATTGATTTGGCCGAAAGAAAACAAATATCATCCATATATAATCCAATTTATCAACCCTATACATCCCATAAACGATAATTTATTTTAGCATAACCAGCACATTTGAACCGTCTACCAAAACCAATCTCTCCCAATCACAACACATGGCTAATTGGTTATGTTCCCGAAGTACAATATTGCTATAATACACTGTGGCAATTTACACATAAATCACAAGGAGAAACACAATGTATGGATCAATATTCAACCTAAAAATCAAGCCCGGTCATCAACAGGATCTTTTAGACTCATTAAATGTGACTCCACCTGGAGCAGTTGCGTGGTACGTGATGCAACCAGACGATACATCAAAAGATCTCATTGGAGTCGCGATATTTGAGAGCAAAGAGGCCTATCAAGCAAACGCAGAAAGCCCTGAACAACACGATCGGTTTATGAAGGCCATGACGTACTTAGAGGAAGAGCCAAGCTGGAC
>CAWWAV010000323.1:0-1605 GCA_963934935.1 uncultured Anaerolineales bacterium | reverse complement strand
CCGCATAGGGGCTTTGTGGCTGCAAATCACTTCGGCTGCTGTCTTCAAGTGCAATACCACTAATCGGTCCGTATACACTGGTTGTTGATGGAAAAATCAACCGGCGTACGTTGTTGCGCAAGCACGCATCAATTACACTCTTAGTACCATCAAGATTTATCTTGTTAACATCTTCAGATTTATCAAAACTACCTTCCGCGTCAGTTATAGCTGCCAAATGAACTACCGCATCTACACCTTCCAATGCACAATTCATATGAGCAGATGTCATTACATCTCCCTCAATAAACGTGTAGTCTATACCTGAAGGAAGGTGAAACAATGACGCATATCTCTGTGTCAGTAAGTTGTCCAGGATCGTCACACGTTCAACATTAGCTAATTCAGAGACATGTCGAATCAACGCAGAACCTATATGCCCTAAACCACCCGTAACAAGAATATGTTTGATCACTGTATACACCTCCATAATCTGTCCATAATCATATTTGACAATTATTATGTTTAGTAAATTAACAAATATCCGATTAAAGGATCAAAGCAGTGAATTATATATGCTAGAAAACTAATGCACCAGTGAAACAGTATGTACAATTTGTAATACAACTATTGTGTTACAGATTTCCAGTATTTAACCGTATTGCGCAATCCATCTTCAAGACTGACTTTAGGATTCCACCCTAAATCCCCACCAATCTTTGAGCAGTCTATAACAATATCGCCAACGTCAATGCGCTTCCTATCATCAGGCCATTCAACATTTACAATCTCACCAGAGTCACATGCTGCCACAATACTCCTAGCAAGTTCATTTACACTTATCGAATTTTCGTTTGCTGCGAACCATACTACTCCGGTAAATTCTGAACAAGATGCTAAGATCAAAGCATCTATAGCATCTTTCACATATAGAACGCTCCGCAATTGTGAACCATCTCCATAAATAGTAAGTGATTGGCCATTTAAAGCTAAGCCTATAAAATAGTTTATGAAACCAAAGTCAGGACTTTTGATATTAGCTCTAGGACCATATACATTTGGTAGTCGCACAACATTTACATCTATATCATGCGCGTTTGCATAAATCCGACAATAGTACTCTGCAGCCGCTTTATTGGCCGAGTAAATATCCACAGGAGCTACCCTGTGGCTTTCAGTAATTGGACTACTAGTCATAGGACCGATTTGTGTGCTAGTTCCCACATAAACCATTTTTGCATTTGGCCTCAATCTACGCACAGACTCCAGTACATTTAAAGTTCCAATACAGTTGACAGATACATCGAGCTGAGGGTCGCGCATAGAGTACGGATGTGATGTATGAGCAGCACAGTGAAACACATAAGCTGCATTTTGCACAACAGACGCTACTGCCTCAAACTCACATATGTCTGCAGAAACTAAATCTATCTTGTCCTCAATGCCCTGAATATTGGCAATATCCCCACCAGACCTTGGATCCAAAGAGTCAATGATAGTAACATATGCCCCGATATCGACCAAAGCATGAACAAGATTACTACCAATAAATCCTAATCCTCCGGTCACCACTGCACGTTCACCAGACAATAACTCGGTCAACTTATTGATCATCCAAAGCCTCCC
>CAWWAV010000322.1:0-1608 GCA_963934935.1 uncultured Anaerolineales bacterium | reverse complement strand
TGGAGTGAGTGAATGGGGACCACAATTTATGTCACGTCCTATTTTTTATGTCGCTTATATTGCTCGCGTAATTTGCGATGAGATCCTTGGATTTGGATTGACAGTACTTTTGTCTATTTCGCTTATATGGCTTGCGTTTGGTCGTCTGCGCTTGTTATGGGCACAGCAGATAATCGTGCCTTTATTCTGTTTAATAGTTGGAATGGCTTTTCTTACTGAACTGACCTATGAAACTAATCTGATTGCTATATATGTGCCGGTATGTATCTTAGCTGCTTGGGTATTTATACAATTATGGCCATCTAATGTTGCGATTAATACTTTAGATAGACATATGTTGAGGTATGGTTTATGTTTTATCCTTGCTTTGTTTGCTTTTGCGGTGCCAATTAATAATTGGTTTAGCCTATACCGATTGGCTCTTGTTGAAGGAACTCGTTCCAGTGCTAGGAATTGGATTCATGAAAATATTCCGTCAGAATCCAAAATATACATAGCTCCATATACTTATACAGCTCCGCTTATTAGGAGTTTGGAGCAAGTACAACTAGAGTCTTCGGTGTCAGAACTAGCATATTGGCGAACAAACTCTAAAGTTGGTCGTGAGTTATCACCATCCTATTTTGTTATCACTGACCCGCCATTATATGATGACAAAGACTTATTGCCCGATTACTATGTTCAATCAGTATTTGCGTACGGAAATCAGGACTGCGAAGTTGACAGAGTAATTGACATATTTTTATGTCCTTATAATCCCTTGAGAGGATCTTTTTCTTATTTCAGTGAAATAAACCAAATGCCGACGTACCCAAATGAGTTGGATATGGTGTTGTTGAGAGAGTTCAGTCCTCTTTGTGCCATGCAAGATAGCACTTTCGGAAAAATAAACTATCGTACCAGTGTTTTGAGCAATAATATACAAGATCTATGCCGATTTGGGCCGATTATCCAAGTTTATCAGATTGTAGGATTGGTTGACACTTAAATGACCAGAGTACTTAATAGTAGATTAGTTCTGCCAGTGCTTGCACTATGGATGGTTGTTTTATGTGTGTTAATGACGCTGCATTTTGTGTTAATACAATTTCGATTGACTGGCATGAATCATACTCTTACTTACTCTCCGGTGGTTGTGCAGCATGCAGACGCAGTATTTACTCATATACCTATTGTCAGAAAATTACTAAGCGGGTTTCCAGCGTTTGGCGATCAGTTTGTCAATAACATGGACACACATCAAACAACTGCCTGGCCTAGATTACCGTATTATTTGCTGGCACTAATTGGATGGCCAATTGCGAATCGATTAGATGCTCTTCCTATTGTGGCCACTGTATTGTTGACGCCACTAAATGCGGCAATAATGTATCAGTTGGTAAGACGTATTACAGGATCGGTAGCAGTCGGTGTGTTGGGCACTAGTGCTGCTTTGACACTTCGAGAACTTTTTGTGCTACAGCCGTGGCATTGGACTAACATAGAGGGGTTAGAGAGATTGTTTGTGAGCCCATTTTTCTCGAATGCTTTGGTGCATCCGCAAATTTCTTTTGCATTCTGTTGTGTTGTACTACTTTGTTTATATAAATTGGTGCGCAATACTGATAG
>CAWWAV010000321.1:0-1624 GCA_963934935.1 uncultured Anaerolineales bacterium | reverse complement strand
CTGACAATATCTGATTTGATGCCAGTCAAGCTATGCACTGTCTCAACAACCTCATTAACCATTTCCTGGAACTCTAAACCAATACCTGACCCAAATATATATGCTTTTCCATTTGTTTTTGACGAAATTCCGGCTAGTATCAGGGCATCAACACAATTCTGTACATACGAATAGTCCCGTATGAAATTGCCCGGCTCGTAAACAGTCAAATCCTTCCCATTTATAGCCCTCCATAGCATATAGTTGAGTATGCCCCTTTTAGGATTATTCACCTGCTGGCGCTCCCCAAAAACATTAGCTAGACGAAGCATTGTTGTCTTGAGGCCATAGTTCATATAATAAACATATAAATATTTCTCACAAGTAAGTTTGTGAGTGTCATACAAAGTAAGTGGCCAGTCTGAATGATCTTCACTTACAGGAAGATTGGTAGCACGTCCTAGTTGCGTTACAGTACCTGGCATAACTATGCTAGCATCTGGACAGAGTTGTCGGCAACTTTCAAGCAGCTCCAGAGTTACGCCACAATTTGCTGCTAAATCTACTGTGGGTGACAGCATAGAATCCACATGACTTGTCTGGGCTGCCATATGAAAAATATAATCCTGACCCACCAACAAAGATTGAAGCCCTTCCCTTGCATTATCAGCTGTACTTAGATTTAATTTGTGGATTGTCACCCGATTTAACGTAGAACCAAGATTTTCTTTCTTAGTCAAAGAGCGCGTAATTATAGTAACGTGACCACCTAACTCAACACAGCGTATAGCCAAGTTACTACCTATAAAACCTAAACCTCCCGTAATCAGGACTTTTCGACCAGCTATTTCTGAAAAATCCAACTAGTGCCTCCGCAATTCATTGACATTAAACTATGCGAGCTTCAGGGATATGTGTGATAAATCTACCACCCTGACTACGAAATTCACTTTCCTTATCACTAATTTCTTTCATGTGATTCCAAGCTAGTACAAAAGCATAGTCTGGGTAGTCAGAAGCAAAAGACTCAATCGAAACTATAGGTATATGTGTACCGGGGGTAAACAATCCTTGTTTAGAGGGTGTGTTATCACATACATATTCCAGTACATCAGCACCGATCCCACAATAATTAAGTATCACTGTACCTTTAGATGAAGCTGCATAGCCAACAATTCGTTTGCCTTCATTCTGAAGCTTGCCTAGTAGAGCAACTAAGGATGTACGAGATTTTCTTACACTATCTGCGAAAGCAATATAACTTTCCAGATTAGACAGCTCCTTATCAATTTCTGTTTGTAATTGATTAATAACTGAATGTTCAGTAGATCGTCTAGATTTAGATTTACACCCATAAATCCGCATAGACCCTCCATGAACTGGAATCTGCTCTACCCTAAATAGTCGGAGACCGTGCCTTTCAAACAAAGTTGATAAAGCCGTAACACTAAAATAATAAAAGTGCTCATCATAAATCTGATCGTAGGCAAGCTTCGACATAATATCTAGTAAATAAGGATCTTCGAAAATAAATACACCTTCATCATCTAGTACAGTATTCAATGCGCGCGCCAATTCATTTAAATCTGGTATATGACACAATACGTTTGCCCCTACAACCAATTGCGCAGGGTTATAGTCCACA
>CAWWAV010000320.1:0-1630 GCA_963934935.1 uncultured Anaerolineales bacterium | reverse complement strand
GGAACACCACGATCAATAAGCGTATTGTTAAAACTACGAGCAATGGTTGAAATAGCTACAGTTTTTTTGTATACGAAATCCTCTAGCCAATATACAAACTTGACTAATAATGGATTGCGGAAAAGACCCATTCGCACCGGAACATCAGGCCACAACTCACGTACATCGTACACAAATCTTCCACCCCTCAGCCAAGAAATCAGTATTCCACTTATCCCAAGCGTGATCGGAGGAGATGTCACAAAAACAACATCTGGACGAGCCACTTTAAATACAGCTAAAATAGTCGTCAAAGCTTGGAAGATAATATAGTCAAATGCACGTGCCCAAATTTTGTGGCGCTTAGGAGGCATGAAAACACGTAACACTCGCACTCCATGCTCTATTGACTCAGTAAAGGGCTTTCTCCAACTTGATCTCATCACCTGATTATCAAGCACTTCCTTAGATGGATTGTAGTGAGGCACAGATGTAAGTACCGTAACGTTATGACCATTATCACTCAATCCATGAGCAATATCAGTCATCATGTTAGCAGTTGACACAGTATCAGGACCATACACCAACGTTAACATCAAAATGTGTGTCATAAATTAACGCTCGGTAAGTCTTTCCTCCAACACATCTCTGACTTTATCACGATCTTTTGTCGAGAAATACCATTCTATAGTACGATGGAGACCATCAACAAAATTCACTTGAGGGGACCAATCAAGTAACCGTCTAGCTAAAGCATTGTCTGCAACACGGTTCATAGGACCTGTTGGCATTTCAGGATGCAATTCAATTTGAGCATCATGCCCAGTATAAGATAAAACCTCTTGTACCGCATCAATAACACGTGTGCGCTCCATAGTACCCAAGTTAATCGCAGTTCCATCATCTATCTTCTCTGCGGCTAATATTGTGCCGGAGACGATATCATCGACATGGGTCCAATTGCGAATCTGTTCCCCATTACCCCACACTACATATGGGTCTTGAGCAATAAATGCACGAGCTATCATAGCGATTACAGCATGATTCTCATGCCCTCGTTCACCATATACTGTAAAGTAGCGACAACTTGCGGACTTAAGACCCCAATCCTGATGAAACGACTGCAGGGTCATTTCACCCATTAGCTTAGCCCACCCATACATATTATCCGCATCAAATGGTGGCCCTACCATATCTTCCTGTAAATACAATATCTCACCAGGGTCTGTCTGCAAATGATTTGGGTAAACACATCCTGAAGAAGCATAAACGACTTTCTCAACTCCTAGCTCATGGCAGGCACGAAACAACATACCGTCAAGAGCCAAATTGGTAGTACAGGCAGCTTGATGCAAATCAACATATCCGCGACCACCATGATCAGCAGCCAAATGGAATACTATTTGTGTTCCATCCACTACTTTCTGGGCAATACCTGGCTCAGTCAAATCAGCTTCCACGAAATCAACTTGCCCAGATTCTATGTGGGACTGTATGTTTGCCAAACGACCACTACTGAGATTATCCACTACACGTACTTTAGCGCCCTTATCAACCAAAGCGTCAGTAAGATGGGACCCTATAAAAGACGCACCACCCGTAACCAAAATTCTTTTACCATTCAAGTTCATTTTTAACCTCAACTATTGTA
>CAWWAV010000319.1:0-1633 GCA_963934935.1 uncultured Anaerolineales bacterium | reverse complement strand
GGACATGCCGAATGCATCCAGATACAATATGTAAGCAACGAAATCTCATACGATACGTTACTCGACGTGTTTTTCGCGTACCACGATCCAACAACACTTAATCGACAAGGGAATGATATTGGCACTCAATATCGATCCGCCATCTTTGCCCACAACGACATTCAATTTACAACTGCAACAAAAACGATCGAGCGACTAACTAACAACCAAACTTTTGACAATCCAATAGTGACCGAATTAACAGTTATGGAAAAGTTCTACGAAGCTGAGAACTATCACCAAGAATATTTTATCAACAATCCAGATAATCCCTATTGCAATGCCATGATTACACCAAAGCTGCACAAACTTCGACTAAAACACTCACATCTGCTTAAGGGTATATAAAATCAAATTCTGTAACAGTACAGCTACGTTTTAATCCCGTCTATTAGTATTTGCCCTTCCATGTATTTGACAGCTCCTCCTGATATCAAAACTCTGTCACCTACAATCTCCAAACCTACATCACCACCTCTGGACGACTCCTGCCTAGCACTCATACAAGTTTTACCCAAAGATGCTCCCCAATAAGGAGCTAATTGTGTATAAGCCGACCCGGTCACCGGATCTTCATTGACCCCTAACTTTGGTCCAAAAAATCGAGCCACAAAGTCGTATCTGTTAGATTTTGCGGTCACAATAACTCCACGTAGCGGAACTTCAAGTAGTCTATCAAACAAAGGCTCTATAGATATAACATCGTTTTCATCCTTAAGAACAACTATATAATCCTCATTTTTCAAGACCTCAATAGGATTTACTCCAAGCCCATCAAGCAACGCTAGAGGCGCACAGCATTTAACTGGTGGCTGCGCAGGGAAATCCAACACCATCTCATCTTCATCTCTTTTGACATACAGTTCTCCAGACAACGACTCAAATTGGATGGAGTCACGGTCATATCCCAATTCATTAAACAACACGTATGCCGACGCCAATGTGGCGTGCCCACACAAACGCACTTCAGCCACTGGCGTAAACCACCGAATCTGATACTTGCCATTTGATTCAACAAAATATGCCGTCTCTGACAAGTTGTTCTCCGAAGCTAATGCCTGCATCACATCGTCAGACAGCCAACTACTAAGCGGTATGACAGCAGCAGGATTACCCTCAAACAGTTTATTAGCGAACGCATCAATATAATATACAGTTAACATTTAGGCTGGCCATCCTCTCTAGATATCATTGCAAGTAAATACACATAAATTCGATACTTATCATAATTTTGATAATTCAAATATATTAATATCTTACTAATATAACAGCGATATACTTTTACCGATGATTATATTTATTGTAAAACATATTAGCAATCTTACACCAACCAGACATATATTTTAACCGCAATCAGAGTACCACCAATGGCGATTTACCTTAGCTTCAAAGAAATATGGAGGAACAAAACAAAATATTTTTTGTTTAGTTTAGTTATTGCACTAATCTCAGTTTTGGTATTATTCACGGCAGGACTAGGCGAAGGCCTGGCAACGAACAATAAAGAGTATCTCGAAAAACTAGATGCAGATCTTTTAGTTTTTCAAACAGATGCAAATTATTCAACAATTGAAAGTAGACTTGACTACAAAAA
>CAWWAV010000318.1:0-1639 GCA_963934935.1 uncultured Anaerolineales bacterium | reverse complement strand
ATCGACCGGATGTCTAATCATTTCAACCATTCGCAATCGCTTGCCAAATGCTTGATAATAAAGTTCAAAGTTGGCTAATTGACCATGTGTCTGATACTGAAAAATCGGTCGATCATTTTTTATACGCTCAAGCAATGAAGTCTTGTCTCCAAACAAAACTCGCTTGAAATACTTCCATGGATTTGGATTGTGCCAAACACTAGATGAATCTTTGACACGAAAATTTGTGTTACGCCCAATCAGACTATCAATAAGATAAGTATCAGCCTCTGTTTTCATAAGGACAATTGCCGCATCACGCTCTATTTTCCCCAATTCGAATAGAGTGCTAACAAATTGGATGGATCCTCCTTCCCTCATAATCTCCACGCGTTCAAAACTACCCAAAATCGGGCCAATCAACCCTTTACCTGACCAGGCTATGCCATCTATAACGAGACACATTGTATCCAAACCAAACTCTCGTGACATAGTAGATGTCATGTTACTATCGTTAATGTTGGAAATCACTTTATTAGGTCTTTGTTAAACTCTAGGCAAGATTGTACAAACAACAAATCTCTTCAAAGAATCAAATGCAGTTATGGCTAAATTAGCTAGCATATTGGAAATAATATAATTAGGATAAATCATGTTTTGCACACAATCTAGCTACACAGATTTTCACAACCTTATCCTCTACTTGATTGCATAGGTCGAGCAGGCACACCTGCCACTACAGAATTAGGCAAGACGTCTTTTACCACTACAGCGCCAGCTCCCACTATAGCATATTCAGCAATGCTCACACTTTGCTTTACTGTAGCTCCCACCCCAATGTGCGCCCCTTCACCAACAGTAACTGTACTTGCAAGTCTTGCGCCTGTTGCCACATGCGCATGATTACCAATGACACAATCATGTTCCACAATAGCTCCGCTATTGATGATTACATTTGTGCCTAATTCCGCTCCTGCATTTACAATGCTACCAGACAACAATTGACCTCCTGGACCTATAGATGACCAACGAGAACACGTAGCAGATGGATGTATGACAGTAAAGGGATGTAACTCAGATGTGATTCCCAGATCAAATAAACTTTTACGAGGCGTATGATCGCCAATGCTACCAAGCCCAACCACAAAGCAATTCACTCCGTCTTCTATCAGTTCAGGCAATAAATTATCGCCACCCAAAATTGAAACCCCTAACAATGATTCTCCCCAAAGCGCTCTATCAACATCTAAAACTCCATACAACTTGATACCTCCACAGCTTTGCAAGGCATCAACCAGGATTTTTGCATGTCCGCCACCTCCTAGAACAACACAATTGTGTTCCATCAGTGTTCGCATCTCATCTAAGTATCCTGATTCATATCAACAAAACGCTTCATTATCAATTTCTCATCTATAGACACTGATTGCAATCTATTAACAATAATATCGGAAGCACCACCATTATCATAAGGATTTACTAGCTCACTTAAACTAGATATAAATTTACTATCAACGGCTTTTCTGATACCAGCAATAATCTCATGACGATTGTAATTGACATCAATAATATTGGCAGACTTTACCCGACCCTGCTGACGTGTACCGATATTTACAACTGGAAGCTTGAATGAAGGAGATTCAATAATTCCACTGGATGA
>CAWWAV010000317.1:0-1647 GCA_963934935.1 uncultured Anaerolineales bacterium | reverse complement strand
CCAGATATAGTCATCCAGAAAACTACTGTCAACATAAGCACCATTAGAGGAAAACCAAATAAACGGCTGGTTACTAGTCTGTCTATAGTTCTGTCCAAGTCAAAATACGATCTTTTTTCCTTTTGATCAACAGCACGATCAGCTATATGAGCTGCATCAGCGTATATAGACTCAACTACCCCTTCATGAAACGTACTACCTACATCCCATCTAAGCTTTTCAGCAGTTTCTAGCAATCTTTTTGTCTTGTTATCAGACACAGTTAGGTTTCCTCTGTACAAGTACTAGGATAAAGATCCTAGTTCTCCTGTTTCCAAAGCTGTTGCTATGCGAGTGTCACCATCTAAAAGACGTAAAGCGACCCAGCGCGGATTAGGCAAATCTGGAAACACACTTTCAACTTGCCTAGTAAGTTGTTGTACTACTCCGCTCACTGCACTAGATTTATCATCTATACGACGTGGACTACACACTGTACTTCCTGAAGCTACATCGCTTATAGCTTGCAGTAGTTGCGGCAATCCTTCTTGAAATCTCGCTACTGTCGGCACCACTGGCACACCTAAATCACGTGCTAAACGACGCTCATCTATATCTAGACCACGTTTTCGTGCTTCATCCATTAGATTAAGGCACACAACCACCCGATCTGTTATCTCAAGTACCTGCAATACCAAGTTTAGATTACGCTCCAATCGTGTAGCATCCACCACTACAACGGTAACATCAGGTCGCCCAAACAAAATAAAATCTCTAGCTATTTCCTCGTCAGTACTAGTGCTAAGCAGCGAGTACGTGCCAGGCAAATCTACAATCTTAAAACGTGTAGAATGATACTCATATCCCCCATCTGCTCTAGCTACCGTTTTACCGGGCCAATTGCCAGTATGTTGTCGCATTCCTGTCAATGAGTTGAATACTGTACTTTTCCCAGTATTAGGATTGCCGGCTAATGCAACCACATAATCCCAATCTTCCATATCCACGCCAAGTTTTAATAATTGCGCAGAGTTGTGCGCTGGGCAAACAGCACATGCTTCAGGAACATTAGCATTAAGTTCTATATTCACATATCCTCCCTATCTCGCTCAAATAAGATAACATAATGATCCTCATAAAGGCACAACACTAATCATACTTGCTTGTTCTTTACGAAGGCCAATCAGCGCTTCACGTATCCGATATGCTGTTGGATCGCCACTTGGACTTCGCATTTCAGCCTTAATCACAGTCCCAGGAAGCACACCCAAATCTAAGAGTCTGCGACGTTCTAAACCCCTACACTGCCTAGATATTCGCATTACTCGACAACTTCGACCGATATCTAAATTAGACAGGCGCTCACTTTCATCCATATCATCTAAGTCAGTTTCTGAAACTGGTACCACTGATATATTGGAAGCCAATAATGGTGCTATGACATGCTCGTCACCTGCAGCCCAAATACGTACAAAATGTTGACCTATTTCTAGTACCTGTATTTCCATACCTGGATGCAACCCTAGAGCTACCAACTGTGAATATAATGTCTTCGGTTCGTCTTCTAAATGCACAATATGCAAACGTTTACCAATCTCCTGACTAGACAATGGAATACCACCATGATATACAAGATCTCCACTTGAAGTAGGAATTGGATCACCATGA
>CAWWAV010000316.1:0-1657 GCA_963934935.1 uncultured Anaerolineales bacterium | reverse complement strand
AAAATTAACATAGATGAGACTGCAATTGTAGATAAAGAAACTGTACTTGTGATTACAAATGGAAGACACGGATCACGGATATGGTCAGGCGATGACTATTTCGAAATACCAATTTTTCCTGAGAACGAGGTATGTGATCCTACCGGAGTTGGAGATGCATTGAGAGGTGGCTTTCTCCGTGCGTATGCCGCAGGTCTGCCATTGGATTTGTGTGTAAGGGTGGGAACTTTGTCAGCGACATATTGTTTGGAGCATGTCGGTACTCAAAATCATAGCTATACAGTATCGCAGTTTGTTGAAAGATTTCGAACCCATTATGATGATGAAGGTGCACTAGATATATTAGATTGAAAAACTGAAACTATAGTAGCAGTGATTGATATAATGTAATAGAAATAATTTCTTGATATAGAATATAATCGGACAAAAGGAGTCACATAATATGGAATTTAGTGTTAAGAATGCTGATCTCGCTCCTGGCGGTAGACATCGCATTGAGTGGGCTGAACAGGAAATGCCAGTGCTAAGGCAAATACGTGAGCGTTTTGCAAAAGAACGACCGCTGCAAGGAATTAAAATGTCAGCATGTCTTCATGTAACTACAGAGACTGCAAATTTGATGCGGACATTACAAATAGGTGGGGCAGATGTGGTGATATGTGCATCTAATCCATTATCCACCCAAGATGATGTGGCTGCATCTTTAGTAGTACATGATGAAATACCAGTGTATGCAATCAAAGGTGAAGATAACGAAACTTACTATAACCATATTAACGCTGCGCTTGATCACAGGCCTGCAATCACTATGGATGATGGTGCCGATTTGGTGAGCATATTACATAAAGAGCGTGTTGGTCAAATTAGTGAGATAGTGGGCGGGACCGAGGAAACTACGACAGGTGTGATACGTTTGAAAGCCATGGCAAGTGATGGTGCGCTTAAGTTCCCAGTTGTCGCTGTTAATGATGCCATGACCAAACATTTGTTTGATAATCGCTATGGGACAGGTCAGAGCACATTAGATGGAATAATTAGAGCTACAAACGTCCTGCTAGCAGGAAAAACATTTGTGGTTTGCGGTTATGGTTGGTGCGGAAAGGGTTTGGCAAGTAGAGCAGATGGTATGGGAGCTAATGTAATTGTGACCGAAGTGAATCCACTAGCTGCACTTGAGGCGGTAATGGACGGTTATCGTGTCATGCCGTTAAATCAGGCTGCACCATTGGCAGATTTTATTTGTACCCTTACTGGAGATAAACACGTAATAGACCGACATCATTTTGAGGTTATGAAGGATGGTGCAATAATAAGTAATTCCGGGCATTTCAATGTAGAAATCAATATACCTGCTCTTCATGAATTGGCAGGCAACAAAGTTCGGCAGGTGAGAGAATTTGTGGAGGAATTTACGATGTCAGATGGTAGGAGGATCAATCTACTTGGTGAAGGTAGATTGATTAATCTTGCAGCTGCTGAAGGTCATCCTGCTAGTGTGATGGATATGAGTTTTGCTAACCAAGCATTAAGTGCTGAATATATGCTTAAGAACAGTCAGGAATTGGATAATCAGGTTTATTCTGTGCCGGAAGAGATTGATAGACAAATAGCTGCCATCAAACTAGAGGCGATTGGAATAGATATAGATAAACTCACT
>CAWWAV010000315.1:0-1684 GCA_963934935.1 uncultured Anaerolineales bacterium | reverse complement strand
TATTGTCTCCAGTATGCCGAGCGCGTAGTGTTAGTTGCATACGGCTCTACATCTCTAGATTACGATCCAAGACTAACCAATATGATTGCAGCTACACAACACCAGCATTTTGTTAAAGAATTGGTGCTACTCTACGACCAAAAGATTGTCATACCGGATACAGTCAATGAATGGACCAAGCACTATCTATTCTTTCGACATCATCATGTTGTACTAAATGAGCCCTCATCTATGCAACGCTTCTGCAGATTCTTAACTGCTAAAGCAAAAGCACTAGTGCTAGCTGGAGGCGGCACACGCGGATGGGCTCATGCTGGAGCAATGCGTGCATTTGCAGAGGCAGGCCTAGAGTTTGATTTGATCGGAGGTACGAGTGCCGGCTCAGCTGCAGGCGCCCTCTACGCTAGCGGAGCTAATTACGAGGAAATCAGTTCAAGCTTAGACGCACTAATGCGAGCCAGCATACAAGTGGTAAAGCCTCGCCACTTCACCATACCCCTAGTATCTATAAGTGATGCAAGCCTTAACACTATGTTATTACGTAAAACTTTCGGCGAAAAAACCATTCAACAACTCGAGCGTCAATTCTTCTGCGTATCTTGTGATATCAGCAATAACCGTGAGATGATACATGACCAGGGACCATTATGGCAGGCAGTAAGAGCTAGTTGCTCAGTTCCAGGACTCGCACCACCTGTAGTAATAGACGGTGACATGTATGTTGATGGAGGTATCATAAATAATCTGCCGGTGGATATAGCTAGAACCAAACTAGATGGTGCTGGCACTATAGTTGCCGTCGATCTAAGTATTACAATGGGAAACTCCACTAAATACCACTTCCCACCAAACTTATCATTTGCCGACCTACTAGCACACAAACTACATTTGGCACATAATCATTATCAGTTCAGCAGTCTTGCTTCAATAATAATGGGCACAATAATGGCTTGCTCGGAACGACGCACAGCCGAAAACCGCTCCAACACAGATATATTAATTACACCTGACCTTCACGGCTATGGTATGGTAGACGACGCTAGAGACGAGTTGATGGAATTAGGGTACAAAGCGGCTATTGCAGCCCTATGAACTTCACACATACAACAAAGGCAATTACCATATAATCCAAACTAGAGAATAATATACTATGACCTATACTGGAATAGTCACAATCAGCAATGCTGAAGAGCGCCTTCAGAAACTCTTACAAGAACGATTGCAACCCGGTTCAGATACCAATGCTATCGATAAAAGAATATGGGATCTTTTTGGTGAGGAATGGACAGTTGTATGCACAGATTTATCCGGTTTTTCTCGTAATGTTGCTGACTTTGGAATCATACATTTTCTCCAGACCATTGTTGAATCACAACGAATATTTGTCCCTGTAATAGATTCTTATGATGGTTTTTTGTTAAAGGTAGAGGCAGACAGCTTAATACTGCTTTTTCGAAGTACCACTAAGGCATTAGAGTGCGCAATAGCAATGATGGAAACAGCTCGTGAGTACAACACCAAACGTCCTAATAATGAACACATACTACTCTGCCTGGGAATAGGTACAGGAATGATGCTTAGGATAGGTGAACATGACGTATATGGCGAAGAAGTAAATTCTGCAAGCAAACTTGGAGAAGACACTGCTAAACCCTGGGAAATCCTTGTTACAAATGCGGTACGT
>CAWWAV010000314.1:0-1721 GCA_963934935.1 uncultured Anaerolineales bacterium | reverse complement strand
CACCTTTCTTTAACGTGTATGGAGCAACATCTCTGATAGGTGGAGCAGTATGGTCAGCATATCTTTTTTGGCGGAAGGACATACTCCCAAATCGGGTAATTGGAAACCTTCTCATAGCTATAGGTGCCATTATTATCAGTACCACCAGCATTCTTACAAGAATGGGGGTCAGCAAATGGTGGTATCTAGGAGAACTACTAGCTGCTATATTGCTGTTTGTAGGATTTATATTTGCCTCTCGACAAACATACGCAAAGGTGTCCAAAAACACAACAATGTTTACCAAACAGTCCGTAGTTGATTATACAAATGAATAGAACACAAATCCTTCGTCTCGGATTGTTTCAAATGGCCGCAGGAGGCCTATCTGTGATATTTCTAGGTGTTCTTAACCGAGTCATGCGAGTAGAGTTAGGAATGGACTTATTACTAGTCAGCTTCCTAATAGGTGGAGGACACTACATGGGAGCTGTAGTAGCGATACCATTTGGACATTTCTCAGACACACATCGTGTAGCAGGTTACAGACGAACTATTTATATCATCATAGGAACCATTGTTACCACTACCATACTGATTCTATCTCCTCAAATGGCTGCCTGGGTGTCTTATAAGACTACTACCTTGCGCATCACAATTGCCTTCATGTTCTTCTTGTTGGAAGGCATTTCCACATTCCTGGCAGGCACAGCCTACTTAGCTCTTATAGCCGACCTCACAAAACCCAATGAGCGTGGATCGGTAGCAGCTGCAGTGTGGACATTATTGATGATTGGAATAATCATCACTGGCATAGGTTCTGCATCATATATGGAGATTTACTCATTTGACCGCATAATAATTCTATGCTCAATCACCTCTGCAATAGCGCTATTGATGACTCTTATAGCACTCTGGAAACAAGAAGATCGTACTTATGACAAGATATCGCAACCTGAAAGCCTGCTGAATGCATTCAACACAATGATAAGCAGTCAAACAGCTCGTCGGTTTGCTGTTTTTCTGCTCATAGGAATGTTCTCATATTTTATGCAGGATGTTATATTGGAACCATTTGGTGGAGAAGTGTTTGGCCTGTCAGCAGCTGAGACTACGCGCTTCAATTCATACATGGGTATAGGCCTAGTAAGTGCCATGTTGTTTGGAGGAATTTACCTAACTCCACGAATTGGAAAACGGAGAGTAACCACTCTAGGATGCTGGATAATTGCTATATCTTTTACTGGGTTAGCTATAAGCGGTTTCTCGGAAAATGGGCAAACACTTAATCCAATAATAGGATTGTTAGGTCTAGGAGCAGGATTTTTTACAGTCGGAAGTGTTGCTTTAATGATGGATATGACAGCCACACAGCATATAGGACTTTTTGTTGGAACTTGGACACTAGTCCAAGCAGTAGCTAAGGGTCCTGCAGCAATTCTATCAGGCGGATTTCAACAAATGTTTTCATCCTTAGGATTATTGCCTGGCCAAGCTTACGGATCTGTATTCTTACTTGAGGCAGTCGGTATTATTTCAGCGATGATTGTACTCAAAGGAGTAACTATAGAAAACTTTAGAGAAGAAATGAAGTCGGCATTGGTAAACGATCCTATAAGCATCGACCAATCACATGATGCTAAGATTTAGATAAAGCACCCAATGGCCTTCCCAACGCAAGGTCAGACAATCTGTAAATCTAACCTCCTATATAGGACATCTCTACTGGCGATAATCGATGT
>CAWWAV010000313.1:0-1729 GCA_963934935.1 uncultured Anaerolineales bacterium | reverse complement strand
GGTGCTTGTATCTGCTGTAGTTGAAGCAAACCATCTCCAGTTCCTACTACTATATTTTTGTTTAGCAACATTGTTTTGCCAGGTTGTCCTGAGCCTGAGATGGCTTGTGCTTGTAATATCTTGATTCGTTTCTCGCCAAGCATTACAAATGCTCCAGGCCAGGGTGTCATTGCTCGTATTTTTCTTTCGAGCTCAGCTGCCGTTTTATCAAAAGATAAATGCCCGAATGCTTTACGCATCATTGGTGCGTAGGTGACCAGGGTTGGGTTTTGGAGTATTGGATTTATTTTACCTGTAATATAACCAGGCAGCGTTCGTTGTAGTAGATTTGCACCTAAAATCTCTAGAGAAGTCGTGAGTGTCCCGGTGGTATGATCTGAACGAATTGATATTTCTTGTTGGGCTAGCAATGGTCCAGTATCCATACCTGCATCCATTTGCATTATTGTAATGCCAGTATGAACATCGTTAGCCATTATGGCAGCAGCAATAGGAGAAGCTCCACGGTGCCTAGGTAAAAGAGAGGCATGGACATTTATACATCCGTTTGTAGGAAGGTTGATTATCGTATCAGATAGTATTTGTCCATAGGCAGCGACAACAATCACATCTGGTTTCCATCGGTTCAGTGTGTCGACGGCCTCAGTGGCATTTATGTTGTTAGGTGTTATAACTGGGAGTTGAAGTTCCTGAGCTGTGATGTTAACTTCGCTAGGACTTAGTCTGCGGCCACGACCAGATGGTCTATCGGGTTGCGTGACCACACCCACTACATCATGCTTTTTCTGCAGTGTATGCAGACAAGTTGATGCAAATTTGGGTGTTCCCATAAACACAACACGTACCATAATATTATTGTAACGTCCACAGTAATAAACTACAATGCTCATATTAGGTGCAAATACTATGGAAAAGAAATGGATATTGTCTGATCCTATACCCGAAGACTGTCGCGCTAAATTGCAGCGGTGGGAAGCCGAACCTGTGCTCCAGCAGTTGTTTTGGAATCGCAATCTTACTAGTGAGGAAGACGCAATGGAGTTTGTGCGTCATCAAATACCGCAAGATACTGATCCTTATATGCTTGCTGATATGACTAGCGCCGTGGAACGGATTTTGACCGCAGTGGATGCTGGTGAACTTATAGCTGTTTACGGTGATTATGATGTAGATGGTGTGACCGCAACGTTAGTGTTGAAACAAGGCCTAGAGGCCTATGGTGCTCAGACGGTTACCTATATACCCGATAGGCATCTCGAAGGATACGGAATACATAGTGCTGTGTTGGAAAAATTTGCTGAACAAGGAGTTACTCTAGTAATTTCTGTAGATTGCGGTATATCAGCTTTCGCAGAAGTTGAAAAAGCAAGTGAATTAGGTATGGATTTCATTGTTACTGATCATCACCAAATTGGATCTAAGTTGCCTGAAGCTTTGGCTGTCATAAACCCTAATCGTCCTGACTGTGCATATCCGGAAAACATATTGTCTGCAGTAGGAATTTCATACAAGATGGTTGATGCTCTTTGGAGTAAGAGACCTCCCAAAAATAATAGTAAGTCCGTTTCTGATTTTCTTGACCTTGTAGCTTTAGGTACTGTCGCAGATCTTGCTCCTCTTATTGGTGAGAATCGATATATGGTCCAAGTTGGTCTGGACATTATCAATGCTAGCCCTAGGATAGGTATTAAAGCCTTGCTAGGAGTGTCACGGAGTAACGGTTCCGTAT
>CAWWAV010000312.1:0-1732 GCA_963934935.1 uncultured Anaerolineales bacterium | reverse complement strand
GCTAATCAGCTTGGGTTGCAAGGTTGGGTTAGAAATAACAAAGATGGTACGGTTCAGGTTGAAGCTCAGGGACAAAAAAATTCATTGAATGATTTGATCGGATATCTACATAAAGGGCCAGCACACGCCAAAGTAGATGAAGTTCAAACAAAGTGGATAGAAACTAAAGAAAGTGGTGGAAAGTTTAGAATTACACATTAGTGTAACGCATAGTACTTTGTCAAAATTGTAAAAGATCAATCTCGCATGTGTACAGCACGGTTGAATACAGCAATTTCGTTGTGTATTGCGCGTTTGGAAACCTCGGAGGGTATTAGGTAATCAAAGCCGTGCACAGTTCCTGGATAATTATGTAATTCTACCGGGACTCCAGCTTTCATCAATCGCATTGCATATATTATACCTTCGTCGCGTAGCGGATCATGTTCACAAGTCATTACGTATGCTGATGGAAGGTTAGAAAGATCGGAGGCTCGAGATGGTGCAGCGTAATATGAGACATTGGTGCGATCATGTCCTAGGTAATAAGTCCACATATCTAATACGTTTTGTGATGTAATCACATATGTGTTTTCACTATCTAACATTGATTGCGTATTTGCTCGATCATCTAGTGCTGGGTAGATTAGCATTTGATGGCAAATAGATGGTCCGGCCTTGTCACGGGCCATTAGTGCTACTGATGCGGCAAGATTTCCTCCTGCACTTCCACCGCCCACAACTATTTTTGATGTATCTATACCCATATTGCTTGCATTATTTACTAACCACAGTAGAGCTGTATAGCAATCATGTAGTGCTGCAGGGTAAGGGTGTTCTGGCGCTAGTCTGTAATCGACTGTAATAGCTATGGCTCGACAGCCTTTTGAGATAGCTAGTGTGCGCGCATGTTCAGAGTCTAAATCCCCAAATATGAAGCCACCACCGTGAAAATTTATATAAGCCGGTGCTGGGTTCGGGAGATTGTTGGGAGTGTATATACGTATCTTAATGTCAGGTGCGTTTGGTGGACCAGGAATTGTAGTCTCGGTCTCCTCAATGCTGGGATCGCTGGGCCGCGCAAAACCTTTTGATTCCATGTGTGCCCTATAGTCTGTTACAGCATCTCTTGTTTTCTGAATATCAGATGAATCTACAATTGGTATGGTTCTGGCGAAGGTTTCTATTTCAGTGTTGTAAATGCGGGATGTTGTCATAAGTTGTGTGTTTGGCTATAGGCTTTATTGTTTTAGATAAGTTTTCCCTAGTTTTAAAAGACATGTTTGGATAAGAACATGATGGTATTATATTGATTAAGTATTATAGCAATATTTGTTTTCCGGCTATAGAGAAAAGTGATAATGAATAAGATAAAAATAGCTAGTGTCATACTCATGAGTATGTTTTATGTTCGGGTTGGAGTAGATCATTTCCTGTCTCCGGAGTGGTACTTGCAGATTGTGCCACCTTACTTACCATTTCGGCTGGAACTCGTGTATGTAAGTGGCGCTTTTGAAATTTTGTTTGGAGTGATGTTGTTACATCCATATACTCGATTTTATGCTGGATGGGGATTGATATTACTGTTGGTGGCTGTTTTCCCAGCTAACATATATTTGGCCCAAACTAATGGGCAGGCTATGGGTACTAGTGCATTGGTGGCATGGGGAAGATTGCCATTTCAATTGCTATTTATTAGTATCGCGTATTGGCATACGCGGAAGTAATTTTGATATACTACAAAAAGCCTTTA
>CAWWAV010000311.1:0-1759 GCA_963934935.1 uncultured Anaerolineales bacterium | reverse complement strand
ATTAATAAATGATGGACGACGTCCTTTGTGTGTGTCAGCATAAAGTGTGAACTGTGACACTACTAGTGCAGCGCCGGACACCTCCGATAGAGACAGATTCGTTTTTCCATTTGCATCAGCAAATATTCTTAGTTGCGCTGTTTTTCGAGCTAACCACTCTACTTCAGACTTGCTGTCTTTTTGTCCAACACCAACTAAAACAAGTAATCCCTTGTCAATTTTTCCGACAATTGTATCTGCTACAGATACGCTAGCTTTACTTACGCGTTGTATAAGAAGTCGCATGGTCGTACTTATCTAATTAGCACATATTCGATTATTGGTATTTCCGAAATATAGAAACATCTAAGTTGAAGCGTGACTATGCTATGCCAGTAGCCGACTTAACTTCTGCTATAGTTTTGCTAGCAATTGTCCGAGCGCGATCTGCTCCGTCATGCAGAATATCCCAAATATATTGCGGATTTCTAGCTAGTTCAGCGCGCCTTTCTCGAAAAGGTCCCAGATGTTCATTTAGTTCGTCTGACAGCATTCGTTTGCAATCTACGCAACCTATGTCAGCACTGCGACATTCAGCATCGATAGTCGACACCTTATCAGCATTAGAAAAATATTTATGCAATGTAAATACGTTGCATACTTCTGGGTTGCCAGGATCTGTGCGCCGTACACGTTGCGGATCAGTCACCATGGTGCTCACTACTTTATTAGTTTCTTCGGGTGTGAGCGCTAACTCGATGTGATTGCTTTCACTTTTACCCATTTTTTTCTTTCCATCTGTTCCTAGTACTTTTGGAAAGTCTGTATTTTTCATTTGTGGTTCGATAAGCACCTGGCGTTTGGTGCGATAGTTAAAGGTGCGTACTATTTCTCTTGCAAATTCGATGTGAGATTGTTGATCAACACCTACCGGAACAATATCAGCCTTATACAGAGTGATGTCTGCTGTCATAAGTACTGGGTATCCTACCAGTCCATAGTTGACGTTATGTGGTTGTAAGCGTACTTTGTCCTTAAAGGTAGGTAGATCAGTCAACTTGCCAAGTTGAGTAAACATACTGAGAATAGTATGTAGCTCTGTAACCTGGGGTACATGGCTTTGAGCAAACAGAATGGTATCTTCCGGTCGCAGTCCTGCAGCTAGCCAGTCAAGCGCCATTTCTGCAGTGTTTGGCTTTATGTTCTGCAGTTCTTCAAGTGTAGTCATAGCATGAAGGTCTACGATGCAGTATATACAGTCGTAGTCTTCTTGCAGATCAACATAGTTCTTTATTGCACCTAGATAATTGCCAAGATGCTGCCTGCCCGTTGGTCGAGCCCCAGAAAATACTCTACCTTTCTTACTCATTTGTTGTTTCTTAGATGATTTTCTTGATTACGCAATGATGTTGCGAAATATATCAATGACCTCGCCAGGTTCAGCATGTCTTTCGAGCTTTTTCTTAGAGAATATGAGCTCGTCATCTATGCTTACCTCAAATACTCCACCAGTTGAAGGTACAAGTCTAATGGATTCAATTGTTGTCTGAAACTCATCTAAAATGTCCGCCACCAGACTGGTGGCTCTTGGAGCGTAGTTTCAAGACGCACAGTAGATAATTTCAATATTCATTTTCATAAGTAAGGCCTATATCTATTTTTGCTTGACTGCTAGTTTACTACTATTACAGTTTAACTTCAATATGATTCGATTTACTATATCAGGCACGAATTATTATATGTATGTATTACACCTGAGATTTTAGCTTTGTGATGAACT
>CAWWAV010000310.1:0-1769 GCA_963934935.1 uncultured Anaerolineales bacterium | reverse complement strand
CCAGGACACACAAGTACTTCACCATCATGGGCCCATTCTTTTTCCCAATTTGTGTGTTCATTGCAAACTACAGTACCTTGCAATCTACCTCTGCTAAGTGGAGCTGATTGATGGGGACATATCCCGAAAATAGCAAAATATTCGCCTTTCACATTGAAAACTGCGATATTAATTTTGCCAACTTTGATTTCTACGCGTTCTCCTGGTGGAAACTCGTCAACAGGTGCAACAGCGATTTTTCTTTTTGATTTATTCATTTTCATTTGAAAATAACCTTGCTAGACACCATATTTCACGTAGTAATCCCATAAAATTCAATAGCATTCTTGCCTAGTATTTTTGCTCGTACTTCATCGTCAAGGTCATAATACATCAATCCTGCTATCAGATCTCTCTCAAGATGTGGCCAATCAGATGCCCACATAGTTGTATCATGCCCTTGATACAAATCAAGCAATTTGCTTAAATCACCCTTTTTGGGAAGTTTCTCCAATTCATGGGTACCCCAATACCACTTACTAATATACTCACTTGGTTGATCTTCAAGTGCAGGCAGTTCCGTTCTGTATTGCCTATACGCAGTGTCTAACCTATACATAATGAATGGTACCCACGTAATACCCGCTTCCATAACACAAAATTTTAGGTTAGGATAACGTACTGGTACTCCTTCACAAACGACCGACATAACCTGAAGCATAGATGTAAAAGGAAAGCCCATACTATGTACTTGCATCAATGTCGGAAAATGTGAAACACGTAAAGGATAGTTGTCGTGTATCAATGCTTCTATACCATGCAATGATATCGGCAAATTACACGCCTCAGCCGCCTCGTATATAGGCCAGTATTTCTTGTCTCCAAGCGGAGGATTCACACCCACATCAGGTATACTAACTGTCACTACATCACTATTACTTGCATGTTTCTCGATTTCACTCACGGCATGCTCAACCGATTTTGGAGAAACAACAATGGCTATTTTTACGCCAGCAACATTACTGTAAGCGTCAACCATGTATTCATTATAGGCACTGGCTAATGCTGCTGCCCATTTTGGATCCGGCAAATATCCTATAGGCAACAATTCGCTTGGAAAGAGTATACTGTAATCAATAATCCCATACTCCATACGTTCAAGCAGATCTTCTTTTGTTGCTAATTTGGCTCGTGGATGTTTGTCATACGCTGCTCCCAGCCAACTAACATGCGCTATCATATTACGCAATGAGTTGTGCGGCTCACCCATAAAATCCGCTGTAAGAACAGCTTCAAGTCTCTTGCGAAAATGACCGTCCATATACGGCAGCATATTCTGTAAAGTATCGTCTACGTGTACATCCACATCCACTATGGTGTACTTCTTCAGTTCTTCGCCATATATATCTAAATCTTGATCCTGCACGGGATTAAAGGCAGCTTCTACTTTTTTAACCTCTATATTATCTTTACTATTAGCCATATTCAAAGATCCTCTGAGAAATCTCAATATACTACATACAATAATAACAGACTGACAATCAAATTACGATATACGATTTCAACTCAACGACACTAATCACTCATCATACTCCGCATTTTAACTAGACGCTTACGCGCATTCTCAGGATTAACCAGACATGCGTGCATAGGACTAAATTCTTCAATAACAAAGGAGGCGGACACTGCTCCATACAAAGCTGCTTGAACTGGATCGTCAGTCTCAAACAATCCGACCTGAAATCCACCACAAAAAGCATCACCAGCACCTGTTGGGTCCTTAGCGTTAG
>CAWWAV010000309.1:0-1804 GCA_963934935.1 uncultured Anaerolineales bacterium | reverse complement strand
TCATGTCAGAGGTTGCGTGTATTGGCTGCATAGATGCGATAATTTGTGACGAAGCTAATCGAAGGTAGTCGTTCGGATGAAGAAGTTGCACATGTTCAATGCGGTGACGTAGCTTTGAGGGCGAATCTCCGCGTTTCATTTCATTCTGCCTGAGTTTTTCGTATACATTTAAGACTTCACGGTTTGCTCGGTCTCCAATCGCATGTACAGTCATAGCTAGACCATTGGTATTTGCTTTATTGGCGATGCTTAATAGTTCATCTTCCTCAGTAACTACTATTCCATAATTGTTTGTGTCTAGCTCATATGGTTCAAGCATGCTTGCAGTTCGTGCTCCGAGTGCACCGTCCATAAATACTTTAATTCCTCCTATGCGAAGCCACTCGTCACCGGCTCCACTGCGATAACCTGTGGCAATCACCTCGTCTAGTAGTGATGCTGGCATGTTCTTTACAACACGTAAACCTAGCGTGTCATTTTCGGAAAGTAGTTTCAAAGCATTAAAGGAAATTTGCTGGTCATAATCATGTAGTCCTGTCAGACCAGTCTTCCATAATTGCTCTTGCGCTAATAACATGTTGTTAGCAACATCATCTATGGAGAGTTCTGGCATGACTGATACGATAAGATCAGAAGCAGTTTCGTAGAAGATTCCATTAGGATTGCCATGTTCGTCACGACCTATGATTCCACCAGGGGGGTCGGGTGTTGAAGTATTAATGTGAGCTTTAGTCATTGCAGAGCTGTTTGCCCAAGATATATGCATGGAATGACCTGTTAGAAAAACAGGATGATTTGGAGCTACTGCATCTATATCAGATGCAGTAGGAACATCTTCACCCCATCTATTGTGGTCCCAACCATGTCCAGTAATCCATTGTTCTTCTGGGGTAATTTTGGTTTGATTTGCTAGGATTTTGATCAGTTCGCGTTTATTTGACTGTCCGGCATCAACGTTGTTTACTTGACGAGAAAAATGATCAAAGTGACAGTGAGCATCTACCATACCTGGAATTACTAGTCTATCTTGCAGATTGATTACATGAGTGTTATTGCTAGCTAATTGGAGTATTTCACTATCGCTCCCAATAGCTGAGATTGCGTTTCTGGTAACTGCTAGTGCTGTCACTATACTGTTTTCTGGTGCTAGGGTATGTATGCGCCCATTAACCAATATTTGGTCAGGAGACATTAATTGTCAACTATCAGATTAGTAAGATTTTCCAATTCCTCATCTGAATAAAAATATATAACTAAACGCCCAGAACCATTGCGGTTACGATGAAGTTTTATCTTGGTTCCAATTGAGTTGCGCAAGCGGTCTTCTAAATCTATTTCCTCCATAGATCTTTCTGAACCACGTTTAGGCTTGTTAGTAGAACCGCCCATTTCTTGTACTATTGTCTCAGTTTGACGGACATTTAATCGTTCTGATACTATCTTGCTGAGGATAAACTCTTGGCCTTCAGGATTGGGGATTCTTAGAAGGGCTCTAGCATGACCTTCAGAAATGTGCTTTTTTGATAGTGCTATTTGTACAGCTTCGGAAAGACGCAACAACCTTATACTATTGCTAATGGTAGTACGACTTTTACCTACCTGTTTAGATATTTCATCATGCGACATATCGAAATCTTCAACTAGAGAGCTGTAAGCGCGAGCTGTCTCCAAAGGATTAAGATTGCTGCGCTGGATATTTTCTATTAGGGCCAATTCCAGCATCTCAGAGTCTGTAGTTGTATCCCGAACAATGGCTGGAATTGTATGCATTTCGACAATGGCTGCAGCCTGTAATCGTCTTTGT
>CAWWAV010000308.1:0-1808 GCA_963934935.1 uncultured Anaerolineales bacterium | reverse complement strand
ATGAAACTTATAAGGGACCCAATCAGATTGGTGACGTCGCTGATATTTCCTGTTATTTTTATTGGTATATTAGGGGGTAGTTTTCAGTCAGGATTTGGTAGCATGATCGATTATGATTTTATGCATTTTGTGTTTGTAGGAGTCCTGGCGCAGACACTATTTCAGTCGAGTGCATTAGGGATTATTTCCCTCATTGAAGACAGACAAAACGATTTTATTCAGGAGGTGTTTGTATCTCCAATATCGCGGTACACCATTGTGATTGGGAAGATAATTGGGGAGTCGCTTGTTTCTCTAATACAAGGTATTGCAATTCTTGGATTCGGCGTGGTGATTGGTATTCCGTTTGATATATCTATTGTATTGAGTTTAGTTGTCGTTAGTGTGATAGTGTGTGTGTTTGGTGGTTCGTTTGGCATATTAGTTTTGTCGAACCTGAAAAGCCAAAGGATAGCCAATCAAATATTTCCCTTTATTATGCTTCCGCAGATATTTCTGTCAGGTGTGTTTACGCCTATTGGTGATTTGCCTATAGTGTTGGATGTTCTTTCACGGTTGTCTCCAATGCGGTATGCAGTAGACTTGGCTAGGGGCATCTATTATGCAGGTAAAACAGAGTATGATTCCGTTGTGTTGGTTGAGCCAACTGTTAATTTGATAATTATTTTTGGTTTATTCAGTACATTTGTGATTCTTGGTACTTGGTTGTTTGTTAGAAACGAGCGTAAATAATGGGACCAATTAATTTTGACAATAGCTATGCGAGATTGCCCAATACGTTCTATCGTCGCGTTGCCCCAAGCGTTGTTAGTAAGCCAGAATTGATCAGAGTTAATAGACAGTTGGCTGATGAGTTGGGTATTAATGTCGAATGGCTTGTTGGTGACGAAGGTATTGGAATGATGGCTGGTTGTGTGATGCCGAACGGGGCTGAACCAATTGCGTCTGTATATGCTGGACATCAGTTTGGTAATTATGTTCCACGATTAGGAGATGGGCGCGCTATGCTAGTTGGGGAAGTTGTAACTTCAGGTAATTCAAGGTTTGATATACAACTTAAGGGGTCAGGTCCTACACCATACTCCCGAGGTGGTGATGGAAGATCTCCGGTTGGCCCAGTTTTAAGGGAGTATATAGTGTCTGAAGCTATGTACAACTTGGGTATACCAACGACACGGGCACTTGGTGCAATACAGACTGGAGATAAGGTGATGCGAGAAGGCGAACTGCCTGGAGCTATATTGACTCGAGTCGCTCGTAGTCATATACGAATTGGAACTCACCAGTATTTTGCTGCATATGGAGATTTCGAATCTTTGAATAGTCTTGTTAGGCATGTCGTTGATAGGCATTATCCGGAAGTTAAAGAATCTCATGACTATGTATTAGAAATGTTAGGCGCTGTAATTGCAAGACAAGCTGACTTGATTGCTAAATGGCAATTGGTTGGATTTGTTCATGGTGTTATGAATACAGACAATATGTTACTGAGTGGTGATACCGTTGATTATGGGCCGTGCGCATTTATTGATGGATATGACGAGCATGCGGTGTATAGTTCAATTGATCGTGCCGGAAGATATGCCTATCGTAATCAGCCTGGAATTTGTCATTGGAACCTAGCGTGCCTAGCGCAGGCCTTGATGCCAATACTAGGGGATGATAAAGATAAAGCTTTGGAGGATCTAGAGAAAGTCCTATCGCTTTTTCCAGACTTGTATTCGCGTTCTTATCAAAAACATGCTAGAAAAAAGTTTGGTTTAGTGACTGAAGAAAAGGATGATAGTGATTTGTTCGCAGAGTTTTTT
>CAWWAV010000307.1:0-1812 GCA_963934935.1 uncultured Anaerolineales bacterium | reverse complement strand
ATAGATACCCTGACATATTCCAAATCGAGCAATATGTCTCATTTCCCACTTTTATCCACTACAACCCACAATTCACCACTTTTATAGCACACATACCCACATATGTGCAACTCGATCAAAATCCACATAGTAAGATGCAATGAGCTCTAGAGCACTAATTTTCATGGATTACATACGGTTCTACACCCACATATAGGAACAATCCTCTATATGGCCCCGTATATACGGGGCCATATAGAGGACATATTTATGTGCAATCATTCTAAATATTGTAAATTTTAAGGTTGGGGGTAGGGATTCTAACTCTTATTACATTATGTGGGAGACAGTTTCCCATTACAACTGGATAAACATATACTAAATGCTTGTCTATTTCATGATACCTTACTGCCCAATTCACAGTCCGCATCAGGCATAAGCAATTTGACCTCTCCACTGTCAACAATAGCACCTAAGACTAATACTTCTGAGACAAATGGTCCTATTTGCTTTGGGGGGAAATTCACTACAGCCACCACTTGACGACCTATCAAGTCTTTGGGTTTGTAATTAGTAATTTGGGCAGAAGATTTCTTTGTACCCAGACTCCCGAAATCAACAAGCAATCTATATGCAGGACGTATAGCTTCCGGGAAGGCACGTACTTCCATGATCCTGCCAACACGCATGTCTACCTTCTCAAATTCATTCCAATTCAGCAAATGTGATGTGCTCATCTATCTTATCCTCACTATCTTGATCATTGACATTTTCACGATTTGGGCAAGGTATATATTTCAGTACCTTCTGGTCTGACAAGAATCACGCTTTCTCCATATTCATACCACCCTGCTAAGGAAGCATTACCTAGATTAACACTCTTGTTAACCGCATACATATTTGACTCAAAACTATGAATCCAAGTTTCCATAATTACTCCAGAGTCGCCTGAGATGACCAATTGGTTGCCATTAGGAGACCACAACATTTGGTTTGGGCGTGGCCCCGGTATTGTGTGACCGTCAGTAGTGGTCGGCACAAATTCGCTTGTATCATGCAGGCGCACAAACAACAAGGGATGATCGGCACTATCAGCTACTGCTAGGATGTTGTGATTGACAATCCATAATGGTTGGTCAAATATCGAAACAATTGATTTATAGGAAAAATCGCTGACTTTATGCACATGCGAATGTTCAACATTAAGCACATAAAGTCCAGGATCAATCGACTGGCGCACAAATGCTATCTCGGTACCATCAGGAGACCATGAGAAAGCATGCCCAACGTGATCCGCTAACATCCTGACCCTACCAGGACTAGTTGCTATCCCTAAAGAAAAATCATCATGGTCTGCATTAAATACTATCAACGCAGCTCTACTATTCGTGAAGTTTGAGCTTGGATCCCACAACACACGACCTACTCCGGACGACCACCAGCGCATCGCAACATTGTTCTGATAGTCAAAAGACCAAAAATCGCTAACGGACCATGTACTTTCTGAAAACGCATGGTATTCACTGCTTGCATAAGCAAGAAGTTCAGTTGCTACATTGTAGTCCCAATACAATTCATATCTGGACGGATGATCTTCTTTGTGAAATATCCCATCACTATTGGTTAACAACCCCCCATTTGCACCCACAATGACAATTCGAGATGCTTCGTCATTATTTAGATTCCTAGGATAGCTAGCATCTCGGCTATCATCAACACTATTATCAACATTTACATTATTGTCAAATGATGGGGTAACAACAACCTCAGATAAAGTACTACAGGCAACCAGACTAAGCACAAGAACTATAACAATTGAACGAAACTGGCAAA
>CAWWAV010000306.1:0-1822 GCA_963934935.1 uncultured Anaerolineales bacterium | reverse complement strand
ATACGCTAAAATATCTACCAAAGGTGGGCGATATTTTGCGGAAATAAACGAGCAATCTATTACTGTCACAGATATACTCTCACAAACCAACATAACATTACAGACGTCTAATACTGAATCGGCCGTATTGTCTAAGTCCGGCAACTTATTAGCCTCAGCATCAACCACAGAACCTATCTCTATTTGGACTCTACCAAACACTACACCAATCCTACTTCCAGGATCGTACGGTCCTATAACCGACATGCTTTTCTCAGATGACGAAAATATATTTTTAGCGATCGATACCACCAAAACAATATATATATGGGACCTCACAAATTACGAATTAGTCTCGTTATACGACTTCGGCCTATGGCCATCACAAAATCGACGTATATCATCTGTTGTTTTATCACCTGACAATTCCACTATAGCCGCAATATCTACAGACGATATACCAGTAATTAAATTGTGCATACTGACTAGTCAAAGTGATTGTCGCACAGTCGAATGGCCACAAAGTGCACGGCCATTCTATGCCGCAGAATTCAGTCCCAATTGGTCGTATTTGGCATTCATATCCGGTGCTTCTGCCCAGATCTTTAACCTTACAACAAACTCTATAGGACCTCTATTGACGCATGAAGATGCAATTAGTGATTGGCAATTCTTGCCAGATGAAGACACCCTAGCCATCTATACGGCCGGTACGATCAATCAACATTACACAGCAATCCTCAAGCTATGGGATACGTCAACTGGGGAAAATACACAAACCTTTATGCGTAGCACATACAGTTCAGCTACTACGATTAGTCCAGCAGGATCCTATATAGCTACATCATCCGACACCGGAAACATTCACATCTGGGATATTATTACGGGTGCGCAAGAAGCGGTATATACCAATCCAAACAATTCCATCAATTATAACTCTCTACAATATTCTCCCGACGGCAAACTGCTCGCTTCAGTTGACGCTGAAGGATCTATCACACTTTGGGACACAAAAACTCATCAAGCATTATCCACTAATTCATTAGACAATATTACTCCAATCAGCATAGACTTCTCACTAGACGGAGATTGGATAACTACACTAACGGACAGAGACAACCTAACACTGTGGAAGCCATCAGATATACCCGAATAGAACTCCAATCAATTTGTGCAACTAAATATGTCTAAACTCTTCCGCAATTTACAGAAAGTACTATACAGAACAGCGCCATGGGTTCCTCACCTAGTTACTGCCAGCGGTTTACTTTTCGGATTCTTATCTATAGTCGCAATTTTTGAGTCACAGCACAGAACCGCATTAATTTGGATGACAGCAGCAGTAGTATCCGATGCCGTAGACGGAACCTTGGCCCGCAAACTCAAATCTGCTTGCAAACTACCAGACTTTGACGGCAAGATGCTAGATGAAATAGTAGACTATATAACCTATGTTATGGTACCAATATTTTTCATATACAAAGCAAATTTAATACCATCTACTTCAAACAACTGGATACTTCCCGCAATATTAATTGCATCTGCTTACCAGTTCGCACAAGCTAATGCAAAAACACACGACAATTTCTTTACAGGTTTCCCGTCATACTGGAACGTCGCAGTTTTCTATATGCTACTCTTAAATTCAGGTCCGATCACCAACCTCATCTTATTGATCATACTTACAATACTAATTTTTGTACCTATAAAGTATTATTACCCAAGTCGCAACACTAAGCATAAGTTCACAATAATGTTACTAACATTGATATGGGGCATATCCGGAATCAGCCTAATAATCACCTACCCAACTATTTACCCCATTCCACTATGGATATCCATA
>CAWWAV010000305.1:0-1823 GCA_963934935.1 uncultured Anaerolineales bacterium | reverse complement strand
TTGTTTCTCCATGAAAATCCAGTACTGATGAAACATGGGTGGTATCTCACTTTCAATATATGGATCTATCTCATAAAAACCTGCGCTCTTATACAAAGCATGAGCAGTTGTCATAAATCGAGTACTATCCAGCCGTATCTTTGAATATCCAATGTCTCGGGATTCCCTGATTGCTGATTCCAGCAATGATCTTCCAATGCCGGAACCGCGGAGCTTGGGTCTAACATACATCCGCTTGATTTCACCTACATCCTGCAATATTTTTCTGACACACACTATACCAACAGGAAAATCGCCATCTTTAGCTAATAACAATCGAGAATATGGGTACATGAATACTTCAATCTTTTCCATGTCTTGCGCTAGAATTGATTTAATCTCCAAGTTGATGGAATACTCTTGATTCAGACGAATGTTAGCCCACTCAAGATACTCCCAAAACAAGTCTTGGATCTCTTCTAAATTCGCCTGCAAGTTACTTGATCGTATGCTTACTATAGAGCAATCCACCTAATCTCCCATAGCCGCTGCGTGTCGACCACCTTCTGGATCTCCAGCAGCATAAATTGTGCCTCTTTCCTGGTCTATAGTTAGCATTACCGGTCGACCAATATACGACTTAGCTGTTTGTATAGTATGACCACGACGCCTCAGATCTTGTTTGATCTCGCTGCCAAATGTTTCCTTCAATATTACCGACCCTGCCATTTTGAAAGTAGATTCTCGGTCAGGATTTGGATCGAAAGAGTCCTGATGATGGGTAGTAGCAAAACGCGGCACAGTAACACACTGATCTGGGAGCATATTAAAATCAACAGCATTTATAATCAAGTTAAGTGATACTTGATCCTGCAAATCACCACCTGCCACACTTATTGCCATGATTGGTTTTTCATCTTTTAGAATAATCGTAGGTGTAAGAGTGCTACGAGGACGCTTTCCTACCTCTATACAATTAGGATGGCCAGGTGTCGTATTGAGCATTCTCAATCGATTACTAAAGGTAACACCTGATTCGCCCCCGTCTCGCGGACTTTCAGGTACATTTGCACTAGGAGTCGCTGAAACAACGTTGCCCCACCGATCAGCAACAACACATGTGGTAGTTCCGCCAACTCCAGGTCTAAAAGAACTAATTTCTTTAACGGGTTGCATATTGTAAGGATCACCGGGACGTGCTTCCATGAAAGCTTTGTCCTTATTTATAAGCTTACTTCGCATACGATTATATTCATCTGACAACAAAACATCTAGAGGAACATTAACAAAATCAGGATCTCCATAATAATAGTCCCGATCAGCCATTGCCAACTTTATTGCCTCTACAATTGTGTGAATATAATCACCTGATAAATGCCCTAAAGCGGTCAAATCAAAATCTGACAACAAACACAGTGCCTGACACAAAAATGGGCCTTGGGTCCATGGACCACATTTGTATATAGAATGTCCTCTATAACTTACGTTGATCGGCTCCTCTATTGTCGTAAAATGTGCGGCCAAATCTTTTCTGCGAAGAAACCCTCCTTTTGATACGTAGTCAGCTTCTAGTTCATCTGCTATATCATTCCTACTTTCGTGCCTACCATAAAAACGATCTGTCACCGATTGAAGTTTCTGTTCGCGTACTCCTTTACTAATATGCTCCTCCTCAACCATTCTACGAAAAGTATGTGCTAGTTTTGGGTGCCAGACTTCGGTTCCAGCATCTAATAGGCTAAGTGAATCACCAATTACATTCTTAAAAGTTCTGGTCCCATACAACTGCAAAGCAGTTATACAAGAGTCAACAACAGATGGTACAGGAGCCATCTTAATATCAC
>CAWWAV010000304.1:0-1853 GCA_963934935.1 uncultured Anaerolineales bacterium | reverse complement strand
CTATTGCTTTTATGTTGCTATTCCATGACCGTAATTTTAGCCAGATACTGGCTATGCCTATGGACATCAATACTATTAGGTGGGGCACATGCGGTAGGGCGAACCGTGCTTCTAAAAATCCAGGGTTGCTCTTGGCTATTAGGGATAGTAAACCAATGAGGGTGGGTATAGCAATATATGCGCTAAGTCTCGTTTTTTGCCATATTGCAATCACTATAGCAAGTAGGCCAGGCCACCATAACCAGGGAGTGAAAAGTGTAGTGAAGTATCGCCAGACAATAGGAGTGGAGAATCTTACTTGAGTCAACATTTCAGATATATCATTTGTAGTCTTTTTAAGTAGCAAATCCAAGCCCATGTCGGAGTCTCCTACGAATTTGAGTATTGCTACAACCGGTAGTAATAATAGGGCTCCGATCATGTAGGAATGCAATGCCGCTCTTAGTTGTGTGCTCCGTGCGTGTCCTAGCGTCAGTCCAGCTATTATAGGAATAGGTAAGAAAATAAGATATGTTATTTTGGATACCATCCCAGCTGCGAGCGTTAAACCAACTAGTAATTTAAGTTTGTTTTGGTGAGGTGCAACAGCTAATTGAGCACTTGACCACAACAGCAACATTGCAAAAGTCGCTGCGTATGGGTCAGGCAGCTGCATTCTCTCAAAAAATAGTGCATATGGTACTAATATGTATATGAAACCGGCGATTATTCCTGCTTCTTTGGAATGGAAACGCTGTGCAAAGGCTAGTATGGCCGAGAATCCAATAGTAGTTATAAATATAGTAGCTGCGCGGGATATCCAAACACTACCGTTGAACGGCCAGAACATAGAAGCCCAAATCACATTAAATAAACGTCCGTCAGAGGCAGCATGAAAAGGTTGCCATTCCCATACGAGGCGAGCCCACCATATATGGGCTGCTTCGTCTAGAAATATAGGCAGCTCGTCAAGGTTGCGGAGTCTGGTCCACCAATATATCCAGATTGTAATTAGATATGTGAATCTGGGCTTTAGTTTGACTACCATTCACTTAATATTCCTGCTAGCAAAGCTGTACGTGCTGCCATGCTGGAAAGTGTTAGCGACTCGTTATTGGTGTGGGCACCATCTCCCTGAGGTCCTAGACCATCAAGAATTGGTATTCCATAGGGTGCAATTATATTTGCATCTGAGCCACCACCTGTACTGCCTTCCTCTAGAGAAATACCAATTGTTTCACCAATTTCAGAGGCTCTTTGGAATGCTTCTGCGATTTCAGGAGTTCTTGGCATAGGTTCGCGTTCTATCCCCCCAGTGATGTGTATTTCCCCACCCGGAACACATGGCTTTAAGTTCTTAACTGATTTGATCATTCGTTCAGCTTCTGAAGGGGTGGTTACTCGCATATCTACGGTAATACGACATTCATCAGGCACTACGTTTGTGCGTGTGCCACCTGTGATTTTACCTACACTGATTGTGCTTCCTGATGCGTAATCGGTTAGTTTTTGCAGGGCAATTATTTGGTGTGCCATTTCTTCAATGGCATTGACACCATCCTCATGAGCTGCGCCAGAATGTGAAGCTCTGCCTTTAGTTATAACATCAAATCTTGCTACGCCTTTCCTAGCGGTTTTTAGTTCTCCGTCAGGTAGTGCAGGTTCCATACAAAGCACTAAGTCAGCGTTCTGGCCAAGTGACTCAATCAATGGCCTTGATGATTCTGATCCGACTTCTTCGTCTGATGTTAGTAGTAGAGTGATCGGAGACGCAGGCCAACGATCATTATCCCGTAGTGTCTGTAATGCAAATATTACCTGAGTGATACTTGCTTTCATATCAATGATGCCAGGCCCATACATTTTCCCATCAC
>CAWWAV010000303.1:0-1871 GCA_963934935.1 uncultured Anaerolineales bacterium | reverse complement strand
TCTCGCAAACCAGTATTGTTAATCATTTGTAAAAGCCGATTCGCTAGCATATCAGCTGACCAATCTATAAAGAATCCATTGACACCATCTTCGATTAATTCACTACCTAGTCCAACACGGGTTGTAATTATCGGAGTACCACAAGCTAGTGCCTCAGCCACTACTCTCGGACCACCCTCACTATAAGAAGTACACACCAAACACCTAGAACTACGGTAATAATTTGCAAGCTCAGCCGAATTAGAGACCCAGCGTTTAAACTCAACATTATCGGACAATCCAAGTGTCATAGTACGTTTACGCAACTTGGAGACTAGAGGACCTTGGCCTACAATCAACGCTTGTATATCTTTTTTCTCATTAGCAGCTTTTGCGACTCCTTCTAAAAACAAAAATGGGGCCTTATTGGCTGTCAGTCGACCAACAAAAATCGCATCATACTCTAAAGGTGCAGATATGGGTCGAAATATATCAAAATCCAAGTACATACTGTATAACAACAGGATCTGACTTGGTGGCACTCCCCAATTTTCTAACAGGGGTTTCAAATCACTAGAATTGGTGATACGAAAACCCAACACATGATTCATTGCCTGTCTGATATACCAACGTGTCAACCATGGCTGAAGCTTGTCTCTAAAATTAGCTGCACGAGGATATCCGTCAACGTGATGTATTTCACTAATGTAAGGTACTTCAATATCCGAAGCCAACCATTTAGCTCCGACGCCATTAAGAAACCAGCCATAGTCATGTGAAACTATCAAGTCGTAATTCTGCATGTCCGCTAATGCGCGCCCTTGTTTCCGTATAAAATACGGCTGCAGTATCTTCGCGTAATTTGAACAATAGAAATTTACATTGTCAAAACATTTGTATCTAGTCACACCAGCTACATGACTAGCAAGAATATCGATATTTTCCCAATGTGATGACAATTCACTTAGTGTATTGTAAAAAGCTCCTCGCTCTCCTCTTACAACGGTGGTATCACCACTAAGCATCAATAAATTCAATTGATGACCTCCAGTAAAGAATTCTCAGTTTTTTCAATTAGACTGTCCCATGAAAACCGTTGTAATGTATGGACTGCACCTGTTGACAGTTTTTGTGCCAAAGAATCTTGGTTCAATAATTGTCTAATGGCATCAGCCAAAGCTTTTTCATTGCCAGCAGGCACAAGCAATCCATTTACTTGATCTGTTATCACCTCAACTGTACCGCCGATTGATGATGCTACCACCGGAGTTCCACAAGCCATTGCTTCTAAAACTGAATGAGGCATACCTTCATAGGTTGAAAATAGGACAAACACATCTGCAGCACGCATAATATTGTATAAATTCTCCTGAGATCTAAACCCAAGGAATTGCACCGGTAATTCAGATTCCACAGCAAGTTTTTCAAGCTGTCTACGCTCAGGACCATCACCTGCTACCATCAAGCCTATCCTAGGAAAATCATCTCTGATTTTCGCAATAGTACGTATTATGCTATCAACACCCTTCCACGACACCAATCTAGCTGCGGTCAGCACTATAGGCAATTTTTCAGAATAACCCAATGTTTTGCGAGCATCTGCTTTGCTGGGCAAATTATCAAAGCGACTATAATCTAGAGCATTGTAGACAACTCTAACGTGATCAGGCGACACACCCCAACCAGAAACCAATTTGCCTATATATTTGCTGGGTACAATTATCAAACTAGCCTTTTTCGTATACCATGCACGTAGTTTCTGCAATACACGAACCCGCCACCCATGTCTACTAATCTGAAATTCATCGATGGTCTGTCTTTTGTTAATCCAATTGTGGCGAATGCTATATTCCCAAGCAAAATCGCTCACATTTTTCAACACTATAGGTTTA
>CAWWAV010000302.1:0-1885 GCA_963934935.1 uncultured Anaerolineales bacterium | reverse complement strand
GATGGTACTGTTCCCCAGAGAAAAACGAGCACTAAGAAATGTATTGGTTCACGCTCGTATCTATCGGCGCGGTAAAAGAGTACAGCAAATATCAATCCTGGTACTGCACAGGCTGTCAGTGCAATTAGTATGTCCATTTATTTGAGTGAATTCCAACTGTTCTAGTCGCCAATTCCATAGATAAATGTAATGTGCTTACAACTATACGTTACCAACAATAATGATGTGTAATGTTCCTGGTCCATGTACACCAAGAGTGAGTGTTTGAGTGATATCTGCTGTGCGGCTAGGACCTGTTACTATAATTAAGTTACTGGATCTATATCCAGCTTCAGGCTGTGCTTTTATGTAGCTCTCCATAGTCGGATAGATTTGATCAGTGGTGAGTAGAGCGATATGGATTGCTGGCAAAAGAGAACTAAGTCTTCCCTGACCCGGTTTGCTTTCTAGAACTATGCTGCCTGTGTCTGCTAGAGCTGCGTTACATCCAGTTATACCAACAGAGACCTCTGCGAGTTTAATGTGTGCCCTTGTTCTTTTTGTAGTATCTCTAGGGACAGTGCTTTGATAGCGCAGATAATCGGCGGAATCTAAACGTTGTTCCAGATTTTTTATTGGTAAACAGCTGTCGTCCCAAGACATATATTTGTTGTTGGTTTGATTGTTGAGTAATTGTACGATCGTCTGTAAGGCAACTTCATCATCGCTTGCTAGGTGTGTTTCGGCTTTTACAGCATTTGCCTCTTCTACGAATTTATTAATGAGAGTTTGTAAATCTGGCCTTGCAGGAGTATTCTGTTGTGTTGATGTTTCATCCTGATCTGGTAATGTTCTGTTGCCAATTGCACTGCTTACTTTTTGAAGAAAATGAGCACGTTTCATTATCGATCAATCCTGACTTGGTTTGTCCCACAGCTGTCTGAATGATTTCTGAGCGAGTGCTGGAAAATCACGGTGAATACTCCATCCTTGCAATGGGCCAGGTAATGTGGTGAACCAACCATCATTTGCTAATAACCTACTAACAACTTGACCAGAGCGTAAAGCTAATCCAAATAGAATTGGGTTACATGAAGTAATGGCATAGATCCACTGACTTAATTGCATCCAAAGTGGCGATTTACCTTTTACAATTTGTTGTGACCTTGATTTTAGTAGCAGTCCTGGCAGATCTATGTCAACAGGACATACTTCCTTACAAGCTCCACACAGGCTGCTGGCGTGTGGGAGCGGATTCCAGGGATCGCCGAATAAAAGTGGACTAAGCACAGATCCTACTGGGCCGGGATACACACTTCCATATGCGTGACCTCCTATAGTATGGAATACAGGACATGCATTGAGGCATGCTCCGCATCTAATACAGTAGAGAATTTCAGACAGTGCAGATCCAAGAATTTCACTACGGCCATTATCCAAGATCACAATGTGTAGTTCTTCAGGACCATCAGATTCATTTTTTCTTCTAGGCCCACATAAAATGTTGCTATAGACTGACAATTTTTGACCAGTGGCACTACGTGCTAGCAATTGCAACATTATGCTCAGATCTGCTAATGTTGGCACAAGTCTTTCCATTCCCATTACTGCTACATGAATACGAGGAGCTGTGCTGATTAATCGTCCATTGCCTTCATTGGTTACTAGACATATAGCTCCTGATTCAGATACTCCAAAATTTACTCCACTGATACCCATATCTGCTTTTAGAAATATTTCGCGCATATGAGCACGTGCTATAGCATTGAGTGTAGCGGGATCATCACTAAAAGGAACGTTCAGTTTTTCCTGGAACACGTTACCGACGTCTTCGCGGGTCATATGTAGAATTGGTGCAATGATGTGAGATGGTTTATCCCCACTTAATTGCACTATGAATTCTCCC
>CAWWAV010000301.1:0-1890 GCA_963934935.1 uncultured Anaerolineales bacterium | reverse complement strand
TAACAGATATGAGTTGTATCTGCAGGAGTCTTTACACCATGGCAAAAACCACTTTTGTTTGAAAACACCAGATCATAACCAGAAAAATCAAACTGATTAAACACAAACGGATATACAAAAAGATAAAGTTGATGTTTGAGATGAATGCTGGGTAGTTTGTCAGCCCAAGATACATGGATATCCATATCAAGAAACTCTGAGCCAACTTTTTCCGGCGCATAAATACTTGTGAAAATTGGCGTTGTAGGAAAAATATCGTTCAGCACATTCAGTACATCCTCTGCTCCTCCTCTCTGGTTCAGCCAATCATGAACCATTGCCATTTTCATAGCTACTGTACCGAGATGTACATCCTACACACCTGACAAGGCAGCAATGGGTTTAAATGTGTGTCGATGTACTGGTGTTGGCTGTAATTGGGTTAACATATCATAATGCATATTAGTACCATAGCCTTTATGACGCTCAAAACCATAACCAGGATATTGACTTGAAAGAGCAACCATCAGTTGGTCTCGGTAAACTTTTGCCAAGATAGATGCCGCAGCGATTGACAATGAGATTGAATCGCCAAAATTCATTGCTTTTTGAGGGATATCAAGCTCACTATCCAAATTAACAGCATCAATCAATAATTGGTCCGGCTGCGAACTTAGTGCAGTAACAGCCCGACACATAGCTGTGCGAGTTGCAGCGACTATTCCACATTCATCAATTTCTTCCGGACTTGTACTACCAAACCCACAAAATAAGGCTACGTCCAAAATTAATCTTGACATCTTGTCCCTGATATGTGGCGACAAGCATTTGGAATCCTTAACATCCTTAAGTTTCCTATTAAGAAACCTAGGTCTCACAGGCAACACTACTGCAGCCGCCACTACGGGACCTGCCCAAGCGCCACGGCCCACCTCATCAATCCCAGCTACGAGTTTGTATCCAGAATTCCAGTATCTAGCTTCCAATCTTAAGTGTGGTCGTTTTGGCAAATTAGCTTGGCTATCTTTTGCGTTCATACTTCCCACTCTTCCAGTTTTTTCGTAAGATCACAACATCCGCCAACATGCGTAGAGAGTCCTTAACCATTCTAACTCTAGTTTCTCTGTGAAAATACCAATCCACAGGCACTTCCACAATTTTATATCCGCGTTTTCGTGCTATATACAACACTTCGACATCAAAACTCATTCCATCCAATAGCTGACTAGTAAACAGATCTATAGCTGCCGGTGCATGAAAACATTTGAAGCCACATTGAGTATCTTCAAATCCAGGAAGTACCATCAATTTAACAAAATTGCTGAAAATACGACCCCGTACATGGGTAAAAGCAGGTTCATGAAACCGAATCGACCCTACTATCTCACGTGAGCCCATAGCAATATCATAATTCGACAATTCCGGAGGCAAAAAACGAGCAATCTGTGAAATAGGCATTGATAAATCTGCGTCACACATAAAACGATACTCTCCGTTAGCAGCCAACATTCCAGTCCTCACAGCAATTCCTTTGCCACGTTCCGGAACTTTAATCAAATGTACATGGTCATGATCAACAGCATGAGCCTCCACAACATCGGCAGTACCATCCTCGCTACCATTTTCCACGACAATAATTTCAAAATCATATGACTGTCCGCTCATGTAATCATTTATTGAAGCAAGTGTCGTAGGTAACCGTTTTGCCTCATTATGAGCAGGAATAATTATCGATAAATAAGTCACAGTAATTCTAAGTTCACACCAGAGTCAAAATGCTTTTAATATATTCAGAAGATACCTTACGAGTAGATTGTATCATTCGCCTTCTTGAGAGAAGTGTAGGTATAGCACAGATACCTGCCAATTGACCTCTTAGGCGTGCTCTAGCATCTTTTCCGCGCCAAGAAC
>CAWWAV010000300.1:0-1899 GCA_963934935.1 uncultured Anaerolineales bacterium | reverse complement strand
GGAGACATTCTGTTTCATTGCGCTTTTTACTAACTCACCAGCTTCTAAGTAGCCTATCAGTGGGTTCAGTGCAGTTGCCACAATTGCATTCTTATTTAGCCAGTTTTCAGCCTTTGCACTATTAGCTGTGATACCCTGTACACATTTCTCGTCAAATGCTTGTACTGCCCCAATCATCACTTGCATCATCTCAAAAAGATTATGTGCGATGATGGGCATCATTACGTTAAGTTCAAGTTGTCCAGCTTGTGATGCGAGTGTTACAGTGTGATCACACCCTTGTACGTGGAACATAGCTTGGTTAAGCATTTCAGCTAGTACAGGATTTACTTTGCCAGGCATGATTGAGGATCCTGGTTGGACGGCAGGCAATCTGATTTCATCTAGGCCAGTTGAAGGTCCAGAAGATAGTAGACGTATATCGTTTGCTATACGAGTTAGTGTCATTGCTGTTATTCGAATACTAGACGAGAAGTCAGCTGCATCAGAAAGTGATTGCATGCTCTCGAACAGATTGTCGGACTCAGATAGTACCAATCCGCTGACATTGCTCAAATCCTGAACCATTCTGGCATGATACTCGGGGTGTGCGTTCAGTCCCGTTCCAGTTGCAGTGCCACCAATACCTAAGCGTCGCAGCCCGTTGGCGCTACGTGATATACGTTTGCGGTCTCGGCGCAAGGCCTTGGCGTATGCGCCAAATTCCTGTCCCAGTCTAACCGGAACCGCGTCTTGTAGATGAGTGCGACCTGATTTCAATACGTCGTCAAACTCAATAGATTTGGCCTGCAGTGTGTTAGACAATCCGTCTATAGATTTCTCTAATTCATCCAGTCTCCACAAGCATCCCAGTCGAATAGCAGTTGGGATTGTGTCATTTGTACTCTGCGCCATATTTACGTGGTCGTTCGGACTAATAGTGTTATAGTCGCCTTTATTGCCTCCCAGTATCTCTATGGCTCTGTTAGCGATCACTTCATTTATGTTCATGTTATGCGACGTTCCAGCTCCAGCTTGGAACGGATCTACTTGGAATTCTGTATCGAAATGCCCTTCCATTACTTCTGTGGATGCTTTTATTATAGCTTTGGATTTCTCCTGATCTAGGAGACCCAAAGCATGATTTACATTGGCTGCTGATCGCTTGATAAGAGCCATAGACCAGATGAAAGCACGCCATGGCCGTAGACCGCTAACGGGGAAATTCTCAATAGCTCTAGCAGTTTGGATACCAAAATAACAATCAGCTGGGAGGGATTTCTCCCCCAAAGAATCCCGTTCAGTTCGCATTGTTATGATCTATCTCCTTTTATATATAGGAAGCGAGAGAGCTGATTAAGGCTCTCTCGCTGGATTCTACGTAGGAATTGATTATGTTTGTTGACTACATGTCCAGCGCGTCGTAGCCTGGACCGTCAGTGAAGTAATCATAATTAGGCTGAATGTCATCTGTGAGATCTAATACTTCTCCAGCGTCTAGCTGTCTTGTACAATCAAGTGTTACTTGTTCGCCTTGTTCATTCTCGCCCTCATAGTGTCCTTCAAGACCTACTCTAGCTATGTATTCTCCTCCTTTAGCAGTGTAATCAGAAGGCACTTCATCCTCTTCAAAAATTGCTTCATACGGACATTCTGGCACACATGCACCACAGTCTATACATGTGTCAGGGTCAATGTAAAACCAGGGCCATTCCGCTTCGGGTTTACCTGGAATAATACATTCCACTGGACACACATCGACACAAGAACTGTCACGCAGGCATAATGCCGTAATAATGTAGGTCATGTTACTTGTTATCCTCCTAAGTATTTAGATCTTTGACTAGTTACAGACTGCATTTTATTACTTAGCAAAGCGTTCTGACACTTTGTCCCAGTTCACTATGTTCCACCAAGCAG
>CAWWAV010000299.1:0-1906 GCA_963934935.1 uncultured Anaerolineales bacterium | reverse complement strand
TTCCGCCCGCAGAGAGCCACTTACTTAGCATGGCATGCCCTCCATATAACACTTCGGTTAGTCGTCGAATGTCAACACAAGTACCATCTTCGTATATAGGATCAGAGCCATAACCATACAGAGCCCTTTCGCGTTTACCCAAATAGGGCTTTTTGCCAATAGACAAAAGCATTACATCTCGATAAACCGCTATGTGACCAAGTATCCAGTTCATACAATTACTACGGCCCGGCAACTGCAGTAAGCTATCCGATTGTTCCATACCATCATACGATGCTTCAATAGCACTTTGATTGCGTGCTAGAATCAAACCAAATATCCGCGAAAGCTCTATAGTATTAACCAATTTCCTATAACCGTCCTTTGTTTTGCACTCCTCATTCCTTTCGTGCTTCAAAAACCAGCTCGTGCAACGGATTTAGTTCCCCTATGTGAATTGACTCGTGCCCTATATTTTGAGCGTAGTGTTCAGTCAATGTACTACATACACCTGAATAGCCTATATTATCTTTTATATTACCAGCCGGATTCTGACTCAGACCATTAGCGTTATGTTGTAGCCAGTCTATTAAATCTTTAAAGCTAACAACAATCAACTCTGATAATCTTGTGCTATCAACACAAGTATCACCGGGCCTGATAGGTTCAGAACCACCCGCATATATCTCAATCTCATCGGCCTTCATATATTGACTAAGTCCACTATCAACAAGCATTCCATCACGATAAGATGCAATATGACCTAGTATCCAATTGATACAGTTGCCTTCACCAGGTAACTGTAAAAGCATTTCAGAATGCGTTAGCCCTTCTATTGCACTCAACAACGATTCTTGATTGCGCCTTAATATCGTTATGAATATATCGTTCTGATTCATTTTATAAACCGAGTTTTGCAATCACTCTTGACCTATTAGCCAGACATACTTACTTTAGCAAGCTCATGCAAGGCACTAAGCTCACCGACATGGACCGATTCGTGACCAGTCATTTGTGCTAGGTGCTCTATAACAGACTCCCAGTACCCTCCATAACCTTTTTTGAAAGGCATATCATCCCTAGTGGCCTTGTCTAAATCATTTGGGTTACTCTTAAGCCAATTATATAAGCCGTCAAAAGTTAACTTCTGAAGTTCTACCAGACGATCAAAATCAACCGCGGGGCTATCAATATTGATTGGGGAAGAGCCTGAACCATAGAGCGACACTTCTTCCTCACTCATGTACTCCTCCAATCCTATATCAGCTAACATCCCATCACGATATGTCGCAATATGACCCAACACCCAGTTCATACAGTTGCTGTCTCCAGGCAATTGAAGCAATCCTTCTGTGTGTGTCAGACCATCCACTGCATGCAAGATAGCACCTTGATTTCGCTCAAATATAATGGCAAACACTTCAGTTCTGTTCATTGTAGCTCCTTTTGCTCCAATACGATTTTACTATCATTTATTGATAGACTCTCCTCTGAATCCCACAATAAATTATACCTCTTACCCACATTTCGTTACACCAGTAACAAACGATTGCCATTCGTGAGTATTAGGATAAGCTGCCCGCTCATCACAGCGCAGGCCTTGCCCAGCCCTCAATACTCTCAAGATGCTTAAGTATCGATATCACAATACCCTCTTGCCACGGTCCACCAGCTACCTGTACCCCAATGGGAAGTCCATTCTGCGAAGTGCCAGCTCGCACAGTACCGCATGGCCAGCCCAAAAGATTGAAAGCCATCATATAGCTAAACATCTCAGCAAACCCTGGATACTTCTGATTCGTGTACGTATCGCCATGCGTCGTTGCTGGGGAAGTACTCACTGGACATATTATTGCGTCATATTCCTGTGAAAACTTATTTAGATCTCGTTGAAACAAATCCCACTCATTCATCAGGCCAGCCATAC
>CAWWAV010000298.1:0-1909 GCA_963934935.1 uncultured Anaerolineales bacterium | reverse complement strand
ACAGGTCCACGCCCTGCAATGCACTTTGGATTGCATGATCCTGACTCAAATCGCCAGAAAATAAACATACATCCTGTTTGCTAAGCCAATCTATATCGCTTGTTGGACGCACAAATGCCCTTATTTCCGACCTAGTCTTAAGGAGACGACGAATGACATATTCGCCTAAGAAACCTGTTGCTCCTGTAATCAATATAGTAGTCACTTTAAGATTGTCTTTAAGTGACCGACATAGTTCTTTGCAAGCATAGTACGGTCGTAATGTTCACATACAAATGTTCGTCCTGAGATTCCCATCATTTTACGCTTTTGAGGATTCTCCATCATCCAGACAATCGAGTCAACCAATTCATTAACAGATTCCGGAGGGACAACCCTAGCAGAGCCGGAAAGCTCCAGTATTTCTCTTGCTTCTCCATTCACTGATCCAATAATCGGTATGCCACACGACATAATTTCGAACATTTTTGATGGCACAAAACTGTCAAATAGAGGTATGTCACGCAGTGGCACAATAGATACATCACTAGCACGATACAAGTCTGGTATCCGTTCTTTTGATTGCGCAGGCAACATTAATACATTTTTTAGATCACGGTCATTTTTCCTGATGACCATATCCTTCTTCATAGCACCATCTCCTACTAACATGAAAACTATATCATCACGATACTTTAATATCTCAGCTGCTTCCATAATAGTTGCTACACCTTGAGAAATGCCGTGTGCTCCTATATAACTAACGACAAATTTACTCAAAATACCTAGTTCACTGCACAAAGCATGTTTTTTGTCACCAGGATTAAACCAATTGATCTTAGCACCATTAGAAACAACTGCTATTTTCTCAGCTGCCACTCCACGTTCAATTAATTTTTTTCGAAACGATTTGGTAACAGTTACAACAAGTGCAGCTTGTGTATATAGAAACATTTCCCAGAATTCCAAAAGTCGTATCAAGAAGACGTTACTTAGTATTCCAAGATCAATAAAAACCGCTGGCCACAAGTCTCGTACTTCAAACACAAAAGGTACTCGCCGCATTTTGCTAATAAATAGTCCGGCAAATGCAGAAAAAAAAGTTGGTGAGCTCACAATTATTACATCTATTTTGTTTAATCTAGGCAAACTAAGTATAACCGTACTAATCATGAAACTAAGATGGCTTAATGTTTTCCTCAGAACCCCTTGATTAGGCGTTGCATACAACCAACTTCGTAGCACCATAACACCAGCAATTTTTTCATCAGCAATGATTTTGCCTCGGTATTCGTCTAAAACAATACCATTTGGATGATTGGGCATTCCAGTTAGAACAGTAACTTCGTGACCATCCTTTACCCATGCTTGGGCAAGCTCTGATATTCGAGCAGATGGTGCTGAAGGCTCGGGTACGAAATATTGACAAACATATGCTATCTTCATAGATAAATATTAAGTGAAATTTCTAATATTTTGCTCATATAGTAAGATTGACAATCACCTATTAGCTCGGTAGACTGTCTCACATACAACTAGAAAGAGTTTTACTTTAATTATAATGAAAGTTCGATCGCATATAAATCTCACTGTCGCATTTCTCCTTCTTACCCAGTTAATGTTAGGAGTACTGCGCGTGCAGATTGTACCACTCGGCTGGAATGTTGATGAAATCATACATTTTGCACACACAAGACTTGTAGCAGCTGCTTGTTTACGAGATACAGTCGGTCTACCGTGGTCTCTTCATCGCGAAGACAGTGAAATAGGCGAAAATGTAACTGAACTGATGGCGTTTAACAAAGAAGAACTTACCAAAGTATATCCAAGAGATTCTCAAAGCTCGCCATGCGAGTTACTATTTGACAAACGTAGACTTACCAATTCAGGATATTACATTTGGGCTGGATTGCCTATGGCAATATTCAAC
>CAWWAV010000297.1:0-1922 GCA_963934935.1 uncultured Anaerolineales bacterium | reverse complement strand
ACGCATCAGTTAACACAACTTTTGTTGGTCCAACAAATTTTCCCGCATACGAATTGCCGAGCTTCATTGGACCTGGAATACTAGCGGCAAACTCCACCAATTTATGATCAATTAATGGTACGCGCACTTCTAGAGAATGAGCCATGCTTGTAACATCAGTATCGCGCAGCAGCATATGAGACATATATGACTTCAGTTCCAATCGAGTCACCTTCATAATGGAATCATGCTCATCATCATTGAGATATGAATCGAGCACATCAATGCTTGGAATCATCAGGGACTGTCTTTCTAACATTCCTGATGTGTACAAAGCAGTTTTGCTTTCCTCATTAAAAAGTGTTCTGGTGCGCAGATAACGATGTAGGAAGCTTGACTCTAACCACTCTGGAACCTCAGATAATGCAGAGCGACCAGACAATCCTGCCAAACCAGCAAAAAAAGTACGTCCAAGCGACTTGGCTAGCTCAGGCGTACTATTCCATACTCTACTAATGCTTTCGGCATTCATCAAATATCTGTATTGCCTATATCCTGCAAATAGCTCATCCCCACCTAAGCCGGATAGTGCTACTTTGACATGATTAGATGTAGCACGAGAAACTAAGTAGGTATTTAAACCATCACCCGTCGGTTGGTCCATAGCGCAAACGAAATTGGATAGCTGTGAAGCTACCTCTCTACCAGATATTATGACTTCATTATGATCAGTATCATACCGTTTAGCAACTAATTCAGCGTAATGCCTCTCGTCCATACTCTTTCCCGCAATGTCATAACCAACGGAAAAAGTCTTCAGACGTTCACCAGTCAGCCGAGCCATCAAAGCCACAACTGCAGAAGAGTCCACCCCTCCAGATAAAAATGCTCCAATAGGTACATCAGACACCATTCTAAGTTTAATTGATTCCTCTAATAGTCTACGTAATTCAAGTGTCGTCTCAATCTCATCATATTTAGTGTCTTTACTATCAATAGATGTCGTTGCAGGTAAGTCCCAATACTGTTTTACAGACACTGTGCCCTTCTCCCAAGTTAGACAATGTCCCGGTAAAAGAGAATGTACATTCTCTAGCATAGTCAGTGGAGGAGGAACAGAGTAAAATGTCAAATAATGATGTAAAGCTTGATAGTTCATTACAGGTTCAATCAAACCACTCGCTAAAATTGTTTTTAGCTCTGAACCAAGTATCACATTCTCTCCCACCATGGACCAATAAAGAGGTTTTATACCTAACCGATCACGTGCTGCAAATAATCTTTGATTTCTAACATCCCAAATAAGAAAAGCGAACATGCCACGAAAATGTTCTACACAAGCATCTCCCCAATGTTGGTAGGCACTCAAGATTACTTCAGTGTCACTGTTCGACACAAATGTATAACCTAGTTTTTCCAAATCAGAGCGAATCTCAGGAAAATTGTATACCTCGCCATTGTAAGTGATCGCAACTTCACTGTTATGACTTAACATCGGCATATGCCCTGCATCAGAAAGATCAATGATGGCCAGTCGAGTGTTAACTAAGGTAACAGGCGTATCTGTAGTATCTATCCAGATTCCACTGTCGTCAGGACCACGATGGTACATTCCTCGTGATACACGATTCGCTACCTCCGCATCAGCAGTACCAATAACTCCAAATACACCGCACATTAGTTTTTCATAATCAAAGATCTGTACAAGTCCACCGAGTCTCCGAAGTACAATTAAAGTAAGGTAACTCTACTCTCAGAAACATCCATGTATTGGCCATAAATACAGCGACTACAAGCGCAGCAATTACAAGCCTACTAATTTTTTTGCTGTTTAGAAGGTCTATACCTGCTAATCCAAGTAGAACTACCGGTATAATCGCAGGCAACAGAAAACGTGCCGTAGCATAATATAATGGAGGAGACCATTCGGCAGAGACTTCCAT
>CAWWAV010000296.1:0-1925 GCA_963934935.1 uncultured Anaerolineales bacterium | reverse complement strand
CAAGTGACCTTAGTTTGTGATCTATGCCTTCGTAGCCGCGCTCGATTTGATTGATATTTCGGATGATTGATTCGCCTTTTGCACATAGTGCTGCTATTAATAGGGCCATCCCGGCGCGAATGTCGGGGCTTTCAAGGGTTTCGGATTGAAGGATGGTAGGGCCCTGTACAATGCATCTATGGGGGTCGCACATTATAATTTGTGCTCCCATACCGATTAGCTTGTCGACAAAATGTAGTCTGCTTTCAAATAGTTTTTCGTGAAATAGAACAGTGCCTTCACACTGTGTGGCAACTACTATGGCTATGCTCATCATATCGGCTGGGAATCCAGGCCATGGCGCGTCGTCTACTTTAGGTATGACGTCATTGAGGTCAGGTATTATCTTGAGACTTTGATTGGCTGATACTACTATATCTTCTGATTCGGTTTGCCATTCTATACCGAGCCTGGCGAATACAAGCTCCGCCATTTTGAGATGACTGGAGGCACCGTCTTTGATGCGTATTGCGCCACCAGTGGCTGCCGCAGCGCCAATAAAGCTGACTACTTCTAGATAGTCAGGGCCAATTGTATGTTCACCACCACCTAGTGTACTAACACCATGTATTGTAAGCATGTTTGATCCAATACCAGTAATATTTGCTCCAATGTCATTGAGAAACGTACAGAGCTCTTGAACATGTGGTTCGGATGCTGCGTTGCGAAGTATAGTGGTTCCTTTTGCAAGTACTGAGGCCATCACAGCATTTTCTGTAGCCGTGACACTTGCTTCATCTAGCAATATATCAGTGCCAACGAGGTGTTTTGCGATGAATTGGAATGGATTGGTTCCTTCGATCGAGCACCCTAAGGCTTCTAAGGCAAGAATATGAGTGTCTAAGCGGCGGCGTCCTATAACATCACCGCCCGGGGGAGGTAGTGTTAACTGTCCATGGCGGGCCAACATAGGTCCGGCTAGTAATATTGATGCTCTTATATTGCGACAAAGTGTGGGGTCGGGCGAATGGCTCACTATAGATTTGGCGTGTACTATCCACGTGTGCTCATCTTGCTCAGTAATTGTTACCCCAAGGTGCTCAAGTATTTGCTTGAGAGTTATTACATCACCTATTTTAGGTACATTGCGTAGAATAACTGGCTCCGTAGTGAGTAGGCAGGCGGCCAGTATTGGAAGTGCGGCGTTTTTGTTGCCAGATGGTGTTAGTGTGCCAGTCAATGGTACACCACCGTTAATTACAAATTGTTGCATTAGACTATGTATACAAAGAGTTGTACTTAGTCATTTTGGCGGCAAGAACAGGGTAGTGGTTTATATCATTGTACATATGACCTGAATTGTAATAGAGTGTGCGTTCATGGTCAACCTTTGCGTTTGTTACTGGCTATAATTTTGACCTTCTAGGATGGTGTTAATGGTAAAATCTGCAGGTGCAGAGTAGAACACGTGTGGAACCAACGCCTCCCATTGGGGTAATCGATTCATTTGGCAAAGGATTTGAGACAGTAATGTCTCAAGTTGGGCTTGTATCTATACCTTTACTCCTTGATTTGTTTTTGTGGCTTGGTCCTCGATTAAGTGTGGCCCAACTGCTCAGTAATTTTGGCAACTTAGCAACTAGGGGGGAAGATGTGCCGGTTGAATCGGCACGGATTATTGAAATGAGTTTCAATAGTCTTGCAGAATCGTTAAACCTATTTAGTTTTCTTAGTACGTCACCGCTTGGCGTCCCTAGTATGATTGTAAGTAAAATTGGACTTTCTCCTTTAGGTGAAGGCCTGGTGATAACAATAACAAGCTGGTTTACCACAGCGATTGTTACTTTTGGGGTTAGTTTAGCCGGTCTGTTCCTGGGGGTAATATATTTTACGGTTATAGCTCAAGGCACCTTGCCTAACGAACAAAAAAGTGATGAGGCAGAGCT
>CAWWAV010000295.1:0-1925 GCA_963934935.1 uncultured Anaerolineales bacterium | reverse complement strand
TACATACGTTGTTTGTTCATATGCCTTATCTCTCTATATCAAAATTCGGAGCAAACCTTATGATGCATCGCAATTCCATAGTCATACTATACACCCATTACCGACTGGTCTACAAGAAAACATGCTAAAAAGAATCGTGGTCATTTAAAAATTCTATGTGTCGCATATAAGTATCGTGGAAGCAAAACCAAAACCTTGCTCATTACTTTTGCTAACTTCATGGTCATAGTTTACAATATAGTAAGTCACAAGAATACATACAAATATCATGACACAACCATGATCAGAGTTTGTTCATATGAAATGCGTGCTGATTGATTTTTTAGTACTACATTTTTGCGTAATACATAATAAACAAAAAGCAGCCATCAGTTGAGGGGTAATCGTTGAAAAACTACCTGATTAAAAGATTTGGCTACATGATCTTCCTACTGTGGTTAACTACAGTTGTTACATTTGTAATTGTTCAACTTCCTCCCGGAGATTATTCTTCCGCTCTAATATCCAGGCTTGAAGCAGCTGGACAGCATGTTGATGAAGAGAAGCGACAGGCGATTAAAAAAGAGTTTGGACTAGATCTTCCCACGCATATGCGCTACGTAAAATGGGTAACACTTGCCGCAAAAGGCAATCTCGGATATTCCTTCGATTGGAAAAAACCTGTGACAGAGTTAATTGGACAAAGACTAACATTGACCGTAACCATTGCTCTATTAAGCACAATTGTCACCTATGCAATTGCGATTCCTATTGGTATCTATTCTGCTACGCATCAATATTCTATAGGTGACTATATATTTACCACCTGGGGATTTTTTGGGCTGGCAGTACCCAATTTTATGCTGGCACTGGCATTATTATATTTTGGGCTAAGGTATTTTGGAGTTAACCTAAGTGGTCTATATTCTCCAGAATTTATGGATGCACCATGGAGCATAGCAAAACTGCTTGATTTGGCCAAACATTTGCCAATACCGGTTTTTGTTGTTGCCACTGGAGGTTCGGCTGGTCTAATCCGCGTACTGCGTGCAACACTACTGGATGAATTGGAGAAACAGTATGTAATCACTGCACGAAGCAAAGGTCTCAGCAATACTAAAATGCTCTTCAAATACCCAGTGCGACTGTGCCTTAATCCTCTGGTCAGTAATTTGGCCTGGTTGTTTCCAAATCTGATATCAGGGGGAGCTATAACCGCTATAGTATTGGGTCTACCTACTGCAGGACCTATGATGCTTAGAGCTTTGCTAACCCAGGATACATTCCTGTCATGTTCCATCTTACTTTTCCTGACTATGCTAACACTTATAGGTACAACAATTTCTGACATTCTACTAGTATTAGTTGACCCAAGGATACGTATGGAACGCAGCACATCTTAGATAAATGATGATCAAAATGATATTTGTCTGTCAATTGCCCTCTTGGGATACTCTAGTGAAGCAATATATGCAAAAGGAATCCTAGGTTTGGAAAAATATCTGGCACAACGCTTAGGTTACTTAATCATATTACTATGGGTTACCACAATAGTTACCTTCATAGTAATTGAGTTACCGCCTGGAGATTACGTATCCACACTTGTGAGCCGCCTAGAGGGTACAGGACACACAATTAGTGAAGAAACCCGTCAACAAATCCAGAAAGAATTCGGTCTTGATAAACCTGTACACATAAGATACATAAAGTGGGTGGAACAAATTGCGAGTGGCAACCTTGGATATTCCTTCGATTGGAAAAGACCAGTGAAAGAGCTAATTGGACAAAGATTGGCGCTGACCATAACCATCGCTCTATTAAGCACAATCGTCACCTATGCAATTGCAATTCCTATTGGTATCTATTCTGCTACTCATCAATACTCTTTGGGAGACTACATATTTACTACCTGGGGATTTATTGGACTCGCAATACCCAATTTCATG
>CAWWAV010000294.1:0-1925 GCA_963934935.1 uncultured Anaerolineales bacterium | reverse complement strand
CTAGCCTGGCTAGTAAAAGATGTGCTTGAAAATTTTCAGTTGCCTATGTGGTCCAATTGGGGCGACATGGGCTTTCCGTTAATGCAGTTCTACAGCCCACTATTTTTTGCTCTGGTGGCTTTGGTAAATTTTGTTGTCCCCAATATTTTTGTTGGGATTAAGTTTGTTTTATTTGTAATTCATGTTCTATCTTTGTTTGCAATGTATTTGTATGTGTGCAATCTTACGCATTCTAAATCTGCTGGACTAATTGCTGCTTTCACATATGGATTTGCGTACTATCGGTATCATGTTATTGTGTATGTCAATAAGTTTCCTATGGCCCCCACCTTTCTTTTGTGGCCTCTACAATTGTATTTAGTAGATAGAGTGATCTGCGGTGAAGGTGGACGTCGATCTGGTATCAGTCTGGCTATTATTACTGCAGTAGGATTGACATGCCACACATTTTTTGGCGGATATAGTGTCATTTTTGCATCAGTATATGGCGGTATTAGGTTATTCAGTATCACACAAGATAGAGCTCTATTTGGTGTGAGGATGCAGGCTGCTCGTCGTCTCGTGCTTTGGTTCGCATTGGGTGTGTTAGCGTCGCTAGCATATACTTTACCACCCCTAACTGAGGTTAACTTGACCGTGATACCTGGCTGGTATCCGGATGGATTTGTTGCTATGCCAGTACTAATAGATACTACTCCTTGGGTAGCAACTTTTACATTTGATGGCAGTCAAGGTTCTGGTTGGGTTTACGGATATGTGGGTATTAGCATTGTTGTTCTTGCAATACTGGGAGGAGTATTGTCTTTTGTCAGAGTCAGACATGCTCTAATTGCTCCTTTGATTGTTCTAGGATTAGCTCTGTTTTTAGCGCTCGGACCTGTCGCATTTTTTCTTAGTGCGCAGGGTCAATACCTTGTTTATGTTGTTGTTATTGGGTCAGCAGGTGTCGGAATATTCGCTGTGGAGCTAAGACATAGGATATCTACTATCAGACCAAGAAATTTAATAAGTAGGAGGTTGTTATCTCAGAGTAGATTATTAATTCCCACGTTGATATGTGTACTTGTGGCTGTTGACATGTTTCGATACAACTTGTTTGTCAACTACCTAGTGCCTCCTACACCTAACGGTAGTCCAGTGAATAGGGTGGCAGTTCATGAATGGCTCGCTAGTAATAGGGGAGATAATACAGGGAGAGTGTTAGATCCATCTCAACCAGAAAATGGATGGCAAATTCCTATGGTATCTGGTCTAGCTGGATATGAGAACAATGGAAGCTCATCTATTTTTTCCGCAAACTTTATTCGTAATTTACGTTCCACTAACCCAAATCCTAGCGGAGTCATAGCATATAGTATAGAGGAGCTATTGAGTTCGGCAAGTGATTTGTTATTAATCGCTAATACCGACTGGGTTGTTACTGATCAACCTACACCAATACAGGCATATCCTGGAGCTGTAATAACAGATGATGGCGCTGTCATAATTCCCACTGGTGGCGGCTTGCCTCTCATAGCTAGTAAAGAGATTGAAATTGTGGAACAGCAAGTGCAATTTGTGCCGCTAGCTCGAGCGATGGGTATCAACACAGATAATGGTTCAGCTGCATTTATTCCAATGATGGAAGATAATTTGGTTGAGGAATTCGTTCAGTCTAGCGGTTCTGATCTTAAGTCGCATGTAAGCGATCATGTAATTGAATCACAATATGTGCGGATTGATTACTCTTTGTCCTCCACGGCTTATTTGCAGCTCAGTTACTCATATTATCCGTACCTACGTGTTATGATAGATGGAATAGAGGTCAGGAAGTTCCCAACAGCTTTTGGTCTTATTGGTATCGTGGCTCCAGAGGGGTCCCATGTTATTGAAATTGAGCCGTATCTGTCTCCTTTTCGTCGAGTAACGTATGGAATCAGTGCGGC
>CAWWAV010000293.1:0-1941 GCA_963934935.1 uncultured Anaerolineales bacterium | reverse complement strand
CATCAACCTATCTACAACACAAGCACAATCTAGCCACGCATACATAATATTATCGGCAAGTGAAGACCACAAACATATCTATGAGCAAAGGCTGAAATTGTTAGTGGGTGACGAAATCCCAATAAACATCATAACTAACTTGGAGAGATTTGTTGCACCTACAACTCAAGCAACCATATTGATAAGTACACCTCAAGAATTTCATAATTACTTAGAGCAGTCTACTACTAATAGAGAACTATCATACACACTACTACTCCCTGAAACTGATGAGATGGTAGCACGCGGTGCCAAACCTCAATTGCTTGCATTGAGTACATACCTATCCAAAACATGCCAAATAATCATTTGTACTAGCAAAATCACTAAATCAGTAAAAGCTATTAGCAGGTCATTGCAGCACAAACCTAAATGGTTCACATTAGGTCCGAACAACAAGGAGACAGAAAATATAGCCCATCAAGCATGGCCAGTGCCTAAAACCATGAAAGACCAATTGCTATTGAAGCTATCCAGCAAACTACATAGTGCAAAGGTCATAATCTTAGTTAATGGTGAGAAATATGCCACAAAGCTGGCAAGACGAATGCGGACTAGAAAATTAAGCGCCACTGCTGTCAGAGATGTAGATGAATTAGAAACTTATTCTCGCTTCGAATCAAATGACATACAAATACTAATATTACCAGGCCAATTAAACCAATCGATTTCTCTTGCAGGGGTCACTCATATAATTCATTATCATCTTCCTGATAATCCACGGGACTATTTGGCAACATCAATAATGGCGCCTGGTGCAATACATATGTCTATAATTTCACCTAACGACGAGGAACGGTTAATTGAAATTGAAGACGTACTCAAACGCCCTTTATCACGCAATATACTTACCAATTTTGACTATAGAGTCAAAATTGGTAAATCAACACCTGAAACCACCGCAAGAAAGAAGAAAAGACGTAAACGTAAACAACAAACCAAATTTGTGTGGGATCCTGATGTTCCACGTACTTGGGGAGACCGAAACGCCCCTCGAGCAAATCCCGAGAAAACTCCATTAGAAGAATGGTCACCCAGTCCACTACCCTCAGTTTGGTTAGATAAGACTCTCCATAAAAACACCAAGAGTGGATCAGCCAAAAAACGACCTGGTCGTCGGTATAAGGAACACAGGAGAAATCATAACGGAAATAAGTTCTCCCGCACCACAAAGCAATAACGACAATTCTGTTGTATCCTGCAGAAAATTAAGAATCGCACATAGTCCGTTTGAGCAAATATCTAGAAGGAGTAGATAGTATGGAAATAGGCCATATCAAACCAATAGATATCGACGAAGAGATGCAAGCATCATATCTTTCGTATGCAATGAGCGTTATCATCGCTAGAGCTATACCTGATGCTCGCGACGGACTTAAGCCAGTACATAGACGCATATTGTATGCAATGCATGACATGGGTATTGGTCCACAATCTGGTCACAAAAAGTCAGCCCGGATTGTAGGAGAAGTGCTCGGGAAATATCATCCGCATGGAGACCAAGCTGTATATGATGCAATGGCTCGCATGACCCAAAACTTCTCTATGCGTTCCATGCTTTTGGATGGACAAGGTAATTTTGGGTCTATGGATGGTGACACTCCAGCCGCTATGCGTTATACAGAAGCCCGACTACACCCAATATCCACTCAGCTTCTAACAGATATACAAAAACATACTGTTGATTTCATTGACAATTTTGACGATACATTGCAGGAACCAACGGTTTTACCAGCAGCATTTCCAAACTTGATGGTCAATGGAAGCACAGGTATAGCAGTAGGGATGTCCACATCAATTCCACCTCATAACTTATCTGAAGTATGCGGTGCACTGGAGCTGATGTTAGAAAACTGGGCCAACTTAGATAAGATACAGGTGCAAGACCTTATGCACCACATC
>CAWWAV010000292.1:0-1954 GCA_963934935.1 uncultured Anaerolineales bacterium | reverse complement strand
CTTTTCCTAGCCACAAGTCGATCTCATGACCATTCTCATCAACTTTAGACATCCAGGTACCCACCACTGCAACTCTAGGTTCTGACTCCATCAAATCAACCTGACGATGCAATCGTGTTGCAAGACTGCTGTCATCTTGATCGAGTCTAGCAATATATTTCCCCCGAGCCAGATCTAGTCCTATATTCTGACATCGTACCTGACCTACATTGGTCTCGTTTTGAACAAACCGAATCCGCTTGTCTGAATATGCTAATATCACACTTGCCGATTCGTCAGTGCTAGCATCATCTATAATGAGAAACTCAAAATCCTCAAACGTTTGTTTGAGGATACTGTCGATAGCTTCCCTTAAATACCTTGTACCGTTATATACAGGCATCAATACGGTAACACTAGTCATAACCTAATTACATAATATGAAACAAGTTTGTTGTCACGACAGGACTGGCAGCAACTCACTTACAACATAATACTTCAGAGCCTCTTCCCAAGGTCTCATCCAATCACATCCCAAAAGTTCCAATTTGTAGTTACGTAGTGCTTCCATTCGAATGCGAGGAGCTGGAGAAGGAAAATATTCTGAAGACACAGACTCAATTTCTAAATCTGGATATTCTAGGACATCTCGCAAAACCTTTGAGATTTCGTAACGAGAAGCTATACCTGGATTTACCATATGATATAAACCATAATAACCCGTATCAACTAGTTTAGAGATACCATTTAGCAAATCACGAGCATAAGTAGGACTACCATACTTGTCGTTTACCGCTTTCAAGGACGAATCTCCATCAATAATCATACTAGCTATCTTGCCAACAAATTTTTTGTCTTTAGAGCCACCTCCAATCATCCATCCAGCACGTACTATGTAATACCTATTCAACAAGGACGTGACAATTTGCTCACCAGCTAATTTAGATTCACCATAAACATTCATAGGACCAGGATTGTCAAACTCGGTATACTCTGTTTCCTTTTTACCCGAAAATACATTTCCAGTGCTAATGTACACTAGCAATGCATTCGTTTCCTGACAGGCCAAAGCAACATTCTGAGTACCAATTGAGTTCACAGAATGTGCCCAATCAGGCTCCAACTGACAACGATCAACATCTGTAGCTGCTGCTAAATGCAGCACCAAATCTGGCTTTATCTTTTGGACATCATCCATAACCGCAACAGGATCACTTATATCAAGAGAAACACAATCCTCACTCAGATCCACCAAATCTGTCAGATACAAATCATGGTCAGAAAATACATCGTTGACATAGCTGCCTACCATTCCATCAGCACCAGTCACAAGAATTCGCTTATTTTTCACTGATCTCCTCACTTACTATGAATGTCTCTAAAGATGTAGGTGTAACAGGTGCAAACACAGTTTTCATAGATTCATTTATGGTTGACAACCAATCGATATAATCATCACCAGACCTCATAAGTATTTTCTGTGTTTCAACACTTAAATCCCGGTGCGTAACAGCAGCACAACGTAAATGTGCAAACATTCGCAGATCATCCAAATCAATAAAAGTCTCTGGAACCACAGATAAAACCGGAATTCCCATAGACAGGGCCTCGAAACATACTGAAGTAGATGAATAAATTAGCATATCAACTTGTGGGAGAAGTTTTGACACGGACTCTTCCACAATACGAAAATGTTGAGGTATCTGTCCATTAAACACAGATTCATAATGTGTATCATCAATATGCAAATGAGGATGAATTTTAATCCATATCCTTTTGTCTGTATCTTTACCAAACGCCAAGTATATATTCCGCAAAACTTCTAGAGTAAGATTTTCACCCGCATTTGATGTAACTAGAATTGTGGGTTTATCATTATCTCGATAGCTTGAATCCACCATTGTAGGCAAAGGGTCAAATCTCAGTGCACCTCCAATACCTACGGATTTGTAACCTCGTCTCAACAATTCGTCCG
>CAWWAV010000291.1:0-1965 GCA_963934935.1 uncultured Anaerolineales bacterium | reverse complement strand
GACATACCACAAATCATATCTGGTTCGATCCTCAATTGAGGTATCTCCTCGCAAACCATTGACTTGTGCCCAACCCGTAATACCTGCTTTCTCACGATGCCGTTCCATATATCTAGGAATACTCTCCTGAAATTGTTCAACAAACTGCGGTTGTTCCGGACGCGGTCCCACCAGACTCATATCACCCAACACTACATTAATCAATTGTGGTAGTTCATCTATAGAAAATCGTCGAATAAATCTACCTAAACCTGTACGTCGCGAGTCTTCCGCCACTGTCCATTGACTCTCTTCACTCGCATTTGTCCTCATTGAGCGAAACTTGAAAATCTTGAAGTCCTTACCATCTAATCCAACACGATCCTGGAAAAAGAATACTGAGCCATCAGATTCAAGCTTAATCAAAGCCGCAACCAACATCATTAGGGGTGATAATAATACAAGGCCAATTGAGCTAATAATCAAATCAACTACTCGCTTGAGAGATAGTCGCCAACCTCTGAGAGCGACATCACGTACAGTAAGTAAAGGTAAACCTCCTAGATCGTCTACAGAAACTTCACCTGCCATAATCTCATATACGTCTGGGATAACTTTAACACTCACATGACCGCTCTGACACCTAACAATTAGACTCAACAGCTCATCTCGAGTAGCATCTGGTCTAGCGATAATAACCTCATCAACTGCATACTGATCGACTAAATCAGACAAATTTGTTGTGTGCCCTATTACAGGCACACCTAATAAATCTTGCAAGTCTTCTGATCCATCAACTAAACCTACCAATTGATATCCTAGATGTGGCATCCATGTTGCTTTTTGAATTACTAAAGCAGCCGCATCTCCCGTACCCACAACTAGCAATCTCTGAAGACCAATACCACGCGAACGCAACCCTGTAAGTATGCCACTATAACCACTACGTCCTAACAATACTAGAGCAATCGTGAGTACCCAAGCATAAACTACTATAGTTCTCGAATAATCAACTTCAAATACAGTATTTTTGAACAGTAAAGTAGAAAACGCAATAGAAAATAACGCACCAATCGAGACTGCACTAAAGACAGCATAAGCTCGGTCCACACGTCCAATGGTACGCGTACCATGATAAAGACGGTTCAGATAGAAAACTATTTGAATACATATAACTTGCACCACAATTACGCGACCATATGCAGTAACAGATTCGAGTCCTTGCGGCTCTGTTGGAAAAGCTATAGCAGTTCTTAGTTGATAGGCAAACAAATATGCCAATGATATTAACACCGCATCCAATAATACTAATAACAATGTAGTTATTGATTGAAAATGTTTGTTGCTAATTGGTGTCATTACCATTATATGTTCGTCACTTTAATTTTCAGCTTCGCTAGTAGGAAGATTGGGCGGATAATCAGCTTTCATTCCCAGTCGCTCCGCCACAGCTGCATACATTGCCACTCGATCATCCCATGGATATTCAATAGATCCAAAACACATAGATTGCTCATGGGCCTTACCACAAGCCAAAACCATATCACCACTGATCGCCATGTTTACCGCAAATCGGATAGCATCGGCTCGATCAGGTATTTTGCAAAATGTCTTACTCTCTATACCACCTATCTTTTCACATCCTGATGCAATTTCTGCCATAATGTCAGATAAAGACTCTGTACGAGGATCTTCAGCAGTGATAACAGTAAAATCTGCCAATTCAGCTGCAATGGAACCCATCCAACTACGCTTAGCCACATCCCTCAATCCAGCAGAGCCAAATACCACAATAATACGACCTTTAGTTATTTTCCTTACCGAAGCTAATAATTCTCGTAAAGAATTTGGCGTGTGCGCAAAATCCACCACAGCTTCAAAATCCTGACCAATATTAATATATTCCATTCTACCAGGAATACGCTCTAGAGACGTTATACCTGCCTGTATATGTTCAGGATGGATATCGAGACCGTTATAAGAGGC
>CAWWAV010000290.1:0-1968 GCA_963934935.1 uncultured Anaerolineales bacterium | reverse complement strand
TCTTATAATCGCGATGTTATACGCACATTTTCTTTGCAAAAAGGAAATGAACAATGCCTGGCTACGCTACACACTGTCACAACTACCATTCATTGGAAGTACGCTTGTACTCTTGTTCCTGTTCTTTACTTGGAATCCTGACTTAATTCAACTAGTGTCAATTTTAACGGTTATCATTTTAGCTATAGTACTAATAGCAGAAGAAATATTATTGTTATTGTATATAATCAAACAGTGTTGTGACCCAGACTGCCACGAGCCAAAACTTAGTTCACCCGACCAAACTGAAGCGCCCTAATATTAGCTACATCTTTCAGTATTGTCATTAGCTAGTTCTATTAACACGTCATGTATTCTAACCATAGCTAAAGTGTCCAATTTGCAATATTCCATAAGAGCGAGTCTCGTGCTTTCCACCCTGTCAGGATGCAACTGTCCCATAGCAAGACGATAAAATATTGCTAAAGCATCATCGCCATTTGATATATCTAGTTCAGAATAGTCCATTTCTGGCACAAGAACAGGTAATACAACCTTAATGCTAGTATGACCATTGAAATCTGGATGATACACAAATTCCCTGATTAGTTTTTCCATATCCACCAATCGGTTTTTTACACACTCAATATCACCTTTTAGATCAGAAAACCATTTTTGTGCGTTAGTCAAAGTTGTATTCTCAAAGTGAGAATACACCACTACACTCCCCTTCGATCCAATATCTGTCAAAAGTTTTTGCACAAACTCTCTCCTACAATCACGCGATCCTTCAGCAAGATATTCCAGGTGTTCCAAATTGCCTCTCCTGTCTCTCAAATGCAGTGAGTATTGAGTAGGTATCTGTGTATATGGTGCCAGGCCTGAGTATACAGGTATACAAGTCGATACTGTTTCAAAATCAAGATAATGCATAGGCTCGCACCATCCATCCAAAGCTTCTTTAAGGCCAGGTCGCACTTGCATTTCACCAGACTTAACTACCTCTACAACACCATGCTGCCGCTCTGACAGCTTAAACTCATTTGGAACTGCTTTGATTTCAGTAACTCCCAAATCTAATAATTTATCGAATTTTTTCTCTCCTAACCTTGGTATTTGAAAGATAGGAGATTCCACGCCGCGACCCACGCAGTGTTGAATGAAGTAATCACATTTATAGCAAGCATATTTCCACTCGCCAGGGGGACAAGCCTCAGCCAATATGTCATTTTCGATCACATGCCTAACTTGTTCAAATTCATGCGCTATTTTGAAAACCTCATTTGTCACATCGACCGGCTTCAACAATGGCTCGTCTTCAGCCCCAACCCGATACCTATCGTTCACCAATCTCAATTTGGCACTTTCAATTCCAATACCAAAACCTTTCATTACCATAACAGTATAGGCGGCATCCTCTTTCAAATCTAATTTCAAGCGCTTACTGGATTTAACTTCTTCAACAACCCACTTCCCATTAACTCTAACTAATATGTCAGCTCGCGCTACACATCTCCCATGCCGAACATAAGCTTCAAAGATAACTTCACAACTCGGATCACCCATTAATTCCGCGGTCAATTGCAGCGCCTTTTTCGCTTTGGTCTCATCAACAAAGACACCATTGCTATAATGCGACCTCGCATATTCGTGAACGGCCTGCCCTTGTTCACGCCTCACAATTTCAGCCAAAGTAGCATCTTGCAATTGGGTATTGTGACGAGCATGCCAACCCATAGTTCGGCACTTCAATGCCGCGAGAAACGTATGCTTAGACACAACCATAGGATTTTCAGTCATACTAGCACGAACCATGAAAGCCCACGAAACAAATGGCTTTATTCACCAGCAAAATAGACTTGTTCGAATTTTTACTATACATGCGTGTTATATATGTGTGTATTTTTCTATTTTCTAGACCAAAATGGCATAACACCACCTACGATAGTACTCTACTAATAACGCTAACGGGACAAAAATACAATTGAT
>CAWWAV010000289.1:0-1979 GCA_963934935.1 uncultured Anaerolineales bacterium | reverse complement strand
ACCTGTAATGGAATGTATATCACTACCTATACTAAGCATCCAATAATATTCTAGAGACTCGAAATTAGTGAGTATTGATGATCTATTTAACAGACCTTGTATTGGTAAAGACCCACTGCTGTTAAAGTGTATTGCCAATGGCGCAGCTAGTAATATTGCGCTGGCAACTCCAACAATAAGTGATTTCCATGCTATTGTTTTCCGACATATTATGAGGTTTATGAAGCTAATGGGGATTAGTGCTAGCCCAGAAAAGTGGATTTGAGGTATGCAAAATGTTAGGAAGCCATGCAGAAAAGTTGGCCATTTGCGGCGGTCATGTAATGCTATTAATCCAGAAAGTGCCCAGGCCCCTACGAAGAATGGAAGTGTGTTTTGTGCCCATATTTTTCTTGAAAATATAACTGCCCAAGGGCTTGATGCGAATAGGATAGTGGCAATTAATGCTGTACGTGTGTTCCAGAAGCGTTTGGTAATATGCCAGCAAATTATGATGGCTGCCGTATTTAATAGTCCAGTAAATATTGTTGCTGAATAAGGGTGTTTCCATAACGTGAGGGGAATAGCGTAGAGCCATGTGCTTATGGGGAAATTTGGTATGCCTATGGACGATGTAATACCATGTGTAGGCATTTCTAGTTTGGTGATGAAATTTAGTGATGATGCATAGAGACGAGCTTCATCAGCTTTGAATTCGCTCAGGCCAGGGAAGATGATACGTAATAGACCTGCAATGATAATGATTGCTACAAGATATAGTCGGGTACTGGAAAATATTTTCATCGAATATTGCGTTTCTTAAATAGATATGGTGAACTGGTGGTTAAAATTATGATTAGTAGCGTAAATATTGATATTCCAAGCGAAACATACCAGATTTGAGGCTTAAATTCAGTATGGATTATATGATCTCCGGCAGGGAGGTATACTGCTCGAAATGCATAATTCGCTTTTGAGAACTCTGAAGGAATTCCATCGATTGTAACAGACCACCCTGGGTACCACACTTCACTGAATACTAGATAGGCATCTGATTTAGTGCTCGCGTGAATTTCGCGGGAGTGTGAGGTGTATTGTGTATAGCTTAAAGAACTTGTGTCCGGCGAACCACTATTTATCGTTGCGCCATCTTGAATCACGACATTTTGGAACGGGTCGAAATTTGAGCTATGAATTGCATCAAAGGCTTCAAGGTCGCTATTGACATTAATACTGTTGTATATCAGATTTATTCTCGATAGCGAATTAGTATTAAGGTATATGTCTACTTGGCTGTCTTGATCATATATAGGTACGAAAGAAGCATCGGCAGCCGGTTTGTTTTTGTCCGTAATTAGAAATTTGGCGTTAAGGAAGTTGTATTGTGGAGAACCGCGATAATTCACAGACCAGTAATAATTGTCATAATGTGAAATGGTCATAGGATTATGCAATCCGTTTATTGATTCGATCTGGTGAACTAAAGGTGCATTTGGTTGCCAACTGCTAGCTGTGACATCTATACGGTAGGGCCCCGGTTGGGCTTTGAGGAATTTGACAGCTGGTCCTTCTATATATCCTTCGTTGGGATTGCGATAATCAATTTCTATCCATGCGCCTAGGGCAATCAATTCAATTGCAAGTAGCAATACAATCCACCTGGGACCAACTAGTTTGTTTGATAGTAGTGTTATTAGGCAAATGATTACAGCAATTGCTAAAGTGCTCGAGCCGGGATTAGGATATTTTTGAGTAGCTACAGTCCACGCTGCTGTAAGTGCAATTATCACAACTATAGTTGCAGTCAGCAAGTATTTCGAGATATGTTTATTGCTTATTGTGTTGTTTTGCCAGTAATGTAATCCTGCACAAGCTAGCATTGAGACGCTGAAATTTGTTAGCAAGATAAATCTTGCTGGGACTCTTAATAAAGAAAAGCCAGGTATATAATCGTAGAATAATCTGTGCATAGGGGTAGCATTGCCAATTGCTACTACCAC
>CAWWAV010000288.1:0-1994 GCA_963934935.1 uncultured Anaerolineales bacterium | reverse complement strand
TTGGTCAACAGTAATTATCTCAGATACAGTACCTATATAACTTTGGAGAGTGCCTTTTTCAGCAGCTCTCCTAATGATTTCGAGTCCTGTAGATCCTTTGTCTTCTCCTATACTTTGGTGAGAAATCCACTTTTGTTTGGTTTGAAGGCGTTCAGATTCATCATTAGCTGAAGTCAACTTGTCTCCAATTTGCTCTACTTCTGTGCGAATACCATGCAGTGTTTTGGACAAATTGTTACGCTTGCTTGTAGCACTACCAAGTTCTACTTGGGCTTCTTTGTTCTTATCCTCTACTGTAGCTAATTTTGTTGCTAATGTCTGCACATGTAAATCGGACTCTGTTAAATCTCTCTCTGATTCCTTGATGTCACTACTTATGTGCTGCCGATTATCACTTAATGCTTTGTGTTTAGCTTGAAAAGTTAGCAGCTGTTCTTTTAGATTAGCTGTGTTAAGCAGAGCATCCGCTTCTTGCTTTTTGAGTCGTGATAGTTTGTGTTGCTGTTCTTCAGACTGAGATTGAGCTTCAGTGAATTGATGTAGAGCTTTATCTCGCTCTATCATTAATTCTTTTCTATTAGACTCTGCTTCCTGCATTTTGCTGCTATGTAGTTCAAGGTTGGTTCCAAATGAAATTAGTTCAGATTCGATTGTATCTTGTTGTTGTTTAATGTTACGAACACGTTCCTCTGCTACAGCAATCTCACGGTAGTGAGATTGGTAATTTTCGTGTAGTTTAGCGGATTCGTTATGCCATTCTGTTACCTGAGAACGTTTTGCTGCTACTTCGTCTCTATGTTTCGCAAGTTTTTCTATTTGAGCTTCTTGCTCTTCCCAGAGTTCCGACAATTCTTTCTTGCTGTGCTCCAGTTGTTCCAGCGATTGAGCATATGTATCCTGTGAGTTTTGCCAGTGATAGCCATACCAGGTTCGTAGTAAATGATGTAAGTCTTGTTGAACTTGTTTGAAATCTCGTGCTCGCCGTGCTTGTCTATCTAGTGCGCGCAAACGTGGCCGTATTTCAGCTAGTATGTCTGATACTCTTTCTACATTACGTTGTGTCTGGTCCAACTTGCGGATAGCATCTTCTCTTTTTTGTCTATACACACCTATTCCAGCTGCTTCTTCGAACAGTTTTCTACGTTCACCTGCTTTGATGGAAAGTGCGGTATCTACTAATCCTTGCCCAATCACTGTGTATGTGCGTTGTGCTAGTCCCACTGTACCCAAAAGATCAGTCACATCGCGCAAGCGTGTTTTTTGACCATTAATCAAATATTCATTTTGACCATCTCTATAGGCTCGTCTTGTTAGACTTACTTCAGCAAAATCAATTGGCAACCAACCATCTGAGTTGTCAAACACTATTGTTGCAGAGGCCATGCTAGCTCGAGATCGTTCTTCGGATCCCGAGAAGATCATGTCTGCAGTTTTGCGGCCGCGCAAAAGCGAAAAAGATTGTTCTCCAAGAACCCAACGTACCCCATCAGCTATGTTGCTTTTTCCTGACCCATTAGGTCCAACGATGCAAGTGACGTCACCAAATTCAATATTGGTATTTGCAGCGAAGGTTTTGTAACCTTGAAGTTCAATGCGTGTCAAGCGTCGTATCATGTTCTGATTAGGGTATTATATAGGAGATATATATGATGTTGTATCGTTTTCTATGGACAATATTGGAGTATACAATTTCATGCTGAAGCTATTTTTATTAAAGCATTTTTGTCGTCTATTACATGTCCATAGGCTTTGCGATCTATACGACGTAATAATCCGGTCAAAACCTTCCCAGTTCCTATTTCTACAAAATTATCAACTCCTTTGCCAAGTAAATATTCGATAGTCTCCCGCCAACGTACCGGTGAAGTAAGTTGGTCGCCTAATTCTTTCTTTATTTTGTCTGGAGTATCTATATTAGTCACTCCAACATTTCCTATTATTTTAGTGTTAGGTCTATCGAATAAAATCGAGTTCACAGTATTATTGTAGTCATC
>CAWWAV010000287.1:0-1994 GCA_963934935.1 uncultured Anaerolineales bacterium | reverse complement strand
ACAGACTTGTAAAAAAAAGTATAAGGAGTACTTATAAATATGAAAGTTGCATATATTTTTAATAGTCCCCATGCATCTATGTATAAACTGGGACAGATGATTTTGCCTCAGCTTGAAGCAGGTACACATGTGGTGACCGTCGTTGGTATGTTTTTCTTTGACGATAATACATATGTCTTGCGAAATGGTGATCCAGTAGGTGAAAGGTTGTCTAAATTAGCAGATGAGACAGGTATGCTATTAATGATGTGCGATATGTGTGCTCTGTTTCGTAACTTGGCAGAAGGTACTCCAAAATGGAGTGCGCCAAATGTGCCTGATTCGGAAAGGTGTGTTCCTCTCGATACAGTTCCTGGAGTACAAGTAGGGTGTTTCCCAGATTTGTATACGGCGTTATCTGGTAACTTACCTGACCAAGTAATTACTTTGTAGCCTTAAGTATTAGCTGGTAAACCGGCTATAGAATTAAAATATGGCAGTGTTGGAATAGTTTCTTGCAAACTTAATTATCAATTTGGAGAATCTATTCTAATCGTCAATCTCTTCAATCGAGTGAACAATGTCTTTGTCAATCAGCGGGGATTTTTGGAATACATCACGTTGTTTGGCGCCTGATTTCGCTGGTCCTACTATCCCTGATTCTTCTAAGTCGTCAATTAACTTGGCAGAACGTGTATACCCAATTCTTAAGTGTTTCTGCAACATAGAAATGGACGCACGATTTTTTGTTTGCACAATCTCTATTGCTTTGTCATAAAGTTCATCCCGGCCTTCGGCTTCTGCAAGAGTTTCAATTTCATCTGTTATATCTTGAGACTTTGGGGAAGGTGCTGGAGCATCAGTTTTAGGTTCGCTGGTGGAGGTGTCGGTTTTAACTGAGGATGTGTCTACATTAGCATAAAAACCCCTCCAGTATCTTACTAGTTTGCGTAGTTCTGTATCCGACACAAATGTACCTTGCATCCTAAGGGGTTGGGCTGCATCTGGTGACTGAAATAGCATGTCCCCACGTCCTAGCAGTCGCTCGGCACCTGGATGATCTAATATAACACGACTGTCAGTGAGTGATGCTACAGCAAAAGCAATTCGAGCTGGGAAATTGGCTTTGATTAATCCAGTTACTACATCAGCTGACGGTCTTTGAGTTGATATAATGAGATGGATTCCAGTGGCTCTAGCCATTTGGGCTAGTCGTGTGATAATTTGTTCAGTGTCCTCAGCTGATACCATCATAAGGTCAGCCAACTCATCCACAACAACAACGATATATGGAATAGTATCTTCTTCATGCTTAGCAGCTTTTCTATTAAAGTCTTCGATGTTGCGAGCACCAGTATCAGAGAATTTCGTATAACGCTTATCCATCTCTCTAGATATCCACTGAAGGCTTGATACAACCTTGTTCACATCCACAATAACTGGTGCTAATAGATGCGGTATGTGACGATATGCGGTCAGTTCTACGCGTTTGGGGTCTATCATTAGCATTTTAAGTTGGTCAGGTGTATTTTTTAGTAAAAGTGTTGCTATTATTCCATTTACGCATACACTTTTACCTGATCCGGTTGTACCTGCTATTAGTAAGTGTGGCATTGCTCGAAGGTCCGCACATACTGATTTGCCTGAAACGTCCTGACCTAAACAGAGTGCTAGAGGTGAGTTATGTTTTGCATATGCTTCTGACTCTAGTAAATCACGCAATGCCACCTGCGAACTATCTGCGTTTGGCACTTCCATGCCAATATATCCCTTTCCTGGAACTGGTGCTTCAATGCGGATAGAGGCTGCTGCTAATGCTAATGCTAAATCATCCGCAAGCGTTGATATTTTGTTGACTTTCACCTTTGTACGTTTGCCTCTACTATTAGTGACGAAGTCAGGTTCCACACCAAATTGAGTTATGGTAGGGCCTCGGTTAATTTCCACTACTCTACCTGGTGCGCCAAATGAAACTAGAGTTTCTTCGATTGTTGCTACACGTTGTGTATCATATT
>CAWWAV010000286.1:0-2036 GCA_963934935.1 uncultured Anaerolineales bacterium | reverse complement strand
CGGCTCTCCGACCATTACCTCAGTGGTGGGAACGGTGCTCCATGGATGTATAATTCGATATTCATCATTGTTGATTGCTATTGTTCCACAGTTTCCAAGGATGACGAGCCTTGCACAGGTACTGGATGCATCATCTGCATCAAAAGTTAGCGTGTAGGTATTTGATGCAGTGTTCGGGTGTCCAGTTGGTGTATGTGTAGCTTTACCCGCTGCAACGCTTACTGACACGGTTCCGCTAGAGGTCTTTACCACATCAAATGTGTAAGTAGTGCCAGATCCCGCAAAGTTGCTGGCTTCAGGAGAGCCGCTGTTTGCCGTTCCAGTTACTGTGATATCTTCAATTGTAAAATCATTCGTAGTTAAACCAAAGGTAACAGTATAACTGAAGGTGTCAGAATCAACAGTATCTCCACTGCTTCCGCTGGATGATGTGATTGTTACGGTTGGCTCTGTATAAAGATGGAGTATCTCAAGGCCGTCGTCCTCATAGCCTAGCGCAATTGCATACACATACGTGCCTGTCGAGTTGCTATGCGTAAAGACAGTACTGTAAGATGTACCAGTAAACCGTGCACTATTAGAACTACTGGCATCTGCCAGATTACCAACAGATGACAGAGTGGTAGGATCAGAGATGTCAATTATCTCAACGCCACCACCTTTACAGCCGGACGTACCTGCAGTATTATCACAATCGCTTACAAGCATGTACGTGGAGGTGCCAATAGAAAATACATCAACATCTCTTGGATCATGTAACAACGTCCAGGTATTGCCATTACCGTCTTCTTCGTCAAGTTCTGCTTGGCTTACTGCTTCAGGACTGGCTGGAGTGGTGATGTCAATTATTTGTATGCCACTATCAGTAGGAGTAGCCACAGCTGCATACGTTGAGCTGCCAATCGAAAATATTTCAAGGCCTACAGGATTATCCAACTCACAATCAGTATTATTATTTCCATCATCATCAGCACAACTAGAATCTCTTTTTGTAAAACTAGCTGTATATGTTGGAACATCTGGATCAGAGATATCAACTATCGCAACGCCGTCATCCAATTGGCTAGCCACAACTGCATACGTAGAGCCGTCAACCGTATAGACGTCAATTCCTTTTGGTTTATCAAGGCACCTTTCCTCATCCTCAACAGTGCATATTCCATCGTTGCCAACCGCGGCGTCATGCAGACTACCCGCTACTGTCGGATTGGTAGGATCAGAGATGTCAACTATCGTAACGCGGTCTGCCTCAGATGCCGACACTACTGCATATTCTTTTCCATCAATCGTAGTGATTTTAAAGAAAGCCGCACCATTCAAATTAGTATTATCTTGCAGACTACCTACAGATGTAGGACTGGCTGGAGTGGTAATATCAATTATTTCTATGGAGTGTTGGGCTATTGATGTCACAACTGCATATGTGGAACCGTCCTTTGTGTATGTTGCAACACCCCACGGGTCATTAAGCTTAGTAGCACCACACGTTGCTTCATCATGAGCGCATCTACCCAGCGATGTTGGTTCGTCTGGATCAGAGACATCAATTATCTCAATGCCGTCATCACTCCTACTTGTTACAATCGCAATCAACTGGCCTGCGATATCAACGATTGCAACTTCCCTCGGATCAGTCAAGAGCGTGGTACCATCGTCAACAATAGAACCTACTGATGTGGGAGTCATAGTTACCGCAACCACATATGCAGTAAGCCCAGTAATTGAGAGGATAGATATCAAAGAAATTAGTATGAGAAGTCGAAACTGCATAACTAATCAATGTACTATGTTTATGATAAATCTGATCTGACTTATACAGACAAAAGCGTCTTGAGTAAATACTGGTACTCAGCCAAAGAGTATCATAAACTGGTTAATGAAAAAATAGAATGACATTTCATCTACTACACATATGTTATTCTTTAACATCGTTCCATTGCCGCAGGTTACCTTGCTTACACCAGGCTCTGGGTCAATGGAAAGCGTGTCCATGTTCGGCTCTATGTCCATGTCAAGGCTTGGGCTAGCTTTCAATT
>CAWWAV010000285.1:0-2057 GCA_963934935.1 uncultured Anaerolineales bacterium | reverse complement strand
GATATAATTTTTCGGGACGCTCGCGAGGACCATACACAGAAAACAATCGCAATGAACATGCATCTATCTTACCTTGACGACTAGCAGCCATAACGAGATGTTCAGCTGCGAGCTTAGTAACACCATAATATGAAGTTGGTTTAGTTTCGGTACTCTCATTTCCTGTGGCTCTAGCCCCATAAACTGATGAAGTAGATATATATATAAACCCACCATGAACAGTGTTAGTATCGATTGCCGTTTCCAACAAGCGGTGTGTAGCAATGATATTATTTCTAATGTAATCTTCAAAACTAGCCACACTAGAGAGTCCTGGCTGAGCAGCACAATGGAATACAGCATCAACATCCTGTATAACACTGCTTAAAGCGTCTTCTACTAAATCACATGAAACAAACTTGCACCCTTTCTCACGAATAGATCTAATATTGATCTCTTTTAATCCGCGTGCATAATTATCGATCAAGCAGTCTAAACCTATTACATCGTGACCACTTAAAGCCAAGTGTTCAGCTAAGTGTGATCCTATAAATCCAGCTGCTCCGGTTACTAGTATTCTCATATATCTAGAATCATACTTTCCTTGTATTCATAATCAAGACGCATTATACCTGCGTAATGCTCACTTTCGACCACTTCAGCGTTCCAACATTAACATTTGCTAAGAATTCAATCCTACAGCAGACTGCCTATGAAGGCAATGGTACAATTACTTGCGAACACAGGAACATACTCATGTCATCTTCCGAATTCATATTTGACACTGCGGAAACAACCTTCGAGCATGACGTAGTAAGTCGCTCTTACGAAACACCAATAGTTGTTGACTTCTGGGCACCCTGGTGTGGACCATGCAAAACTCTTGGGCCAATACTTGAGATGCTCGCACAGGAATGTGCTGGCTCTTTCCTTCTTGCTAAAGTTAATGTGGACGAAAATCCTGGTCTAGCAGTGAGGTTTGGCGTTCAGGGCATTCCATCTGTCAAAGCTTATAGAAACGGAGAAATTATCGCTGAATTCAATGGGTCAGCACCTGAAAGAACTGTGCGCGAATTCATCCAAAAAGTAGCCCCAAGTGAAATTGACACCGTAGTTGCTGAGGCCACTAGTCTTCTGGCTATACGTCAGTGGGCACAAGCTGAAGAGCAATTACGTATAGTTTTAGATAGCCAACCTCATAACTCAGTTGCTACTCTAGGTTTAGTTAAAGCTCTCATAGCACAAGGAAAAGGTAATGAAGCTATCGCTTTCATTAACGATTTTCCTGCTGGATCTGAGATTGTAGCTGCACAACAGTTGAAGCCATTAGCCCAACTGCTCGCAGAAGTTGAGGAGGATACTAAGAAACACACAGAACGCATGGATGTCCTACAAGTACAATATGGACAAGCAGCAAGACTTCTTGCCCGCGGACAACATGCCGCTGCCATGGACGGACTATTAGAGGTGCTTCGTTGTGACAAAAGCTTCAGGGAAGGTGAGCCTAAATTAGTGATTCTTGCAGTGTTTGCGTTATTAGGGGAAGAAGACCCATTGACACGAGAGTACCGCGATGAACTTGCCAGTATATTGTTCTAGTATAGCCTAGTTAAATAGTCTACCAAAGAATTCCTCGCTGAGTCGCACGGACAATTCAATAGCATATTAGTCTCTAGTTGCCAAAACCTACACCGGAGCGCCTATCGGTCCTTTGATTTCACTACCCAAACTACATAGCAAGTCCTCGAAGTCGGAGACTCGTTCGCAAGTAAGCAAGGGAACTCGTATTTTGCGTACACCTGCTGGAGTGTCCTCAATATAACGTGCGACATGTTTCCTGAATAACACCAATCCTTTTTCTACTCCATAGAAGTCTATATTTAATGCTAAATGCTTGCGGACCAAGTCTAGTCTATCTGGTAACGTAACTTCCTGCCTATCTCTACGCTGCAGGATCCATGGATTACCAATAACTGCACGTCCTATCATTACAGCATCGCACCCTGTGTGAGTTTTGATGCTCTCTATATCAGAAACCGTACGAACATCGCCATTACCAACAACAGGCACTGACAAAG
>CAWWAV010000284.1:0-2065 GCA_963934935.1 uncultured Anaerolineales bacterium | reverse complement strand
ATAATCCATGGCATTGTCAACGCAACAGCTAATAAAGCACTAACTAATGTCTGCCGAATTACTTTGGTCCGCTCTTCAGGATGATTCCGCCACGCAACAATTAAAAACACTAACGATAAAGGGAACAGGAGAAACACACCTGGATGACACTGCCCACCTAATGTAAGCATAGGCAAATGAGCAATCCTGGCCCATTTATTTCTACCAAGGTATCCAAGTAGTCCGGTCCACATGTATGCGAGTGCAAAAGGTAACTGTAGTGTGGGGTTCCATATTCCACGAGACATAAACACTGCTTCTGGATGTACAGCAAACAATAGTGCTGAAATTATTCCTACCCGTCTATCAAAAAATCTATTCCCAATAGCGTATATTATGGATGTTGCAAATATATGAAACACTCCGGTAACCATACGGGCTAATCTAGGATCAGCCTTTATCAGTAAGGGTAGAGCATACAGATAGATTGATACAGGACCATGCCACCCACGGAAACTAAAATAAGGCATCGGTGGACCTAACAATCCAAACTCTCCATGCTTAGCAATAGCTAAAGCTTTGATAGTATGTACAGCTTCGTCAGTTGTAAAAGTTTCCACACCAACATTCATCCAACGCAAGCCTGATGCTATTAGAAGTACAATTACTATTGGTAGGTAAGACAACCTATTACTTCGATGATTCATATGTATTTTATTGCAAAGTTACCATATCTTCCTCGGATTGCTTACCATTAGGTAGATGAACGCGTAGACGCTTACCATCTGCAGGATCATAAAACCCGAGTGTAATTACATAATCATCAGTCTGTAGATTACTGATATCAAAAGTAAGTTCGTCAACAACGAATTCTCCCGTTGCCCACCAAGAAGTTGGATATGTCCATTTTTGTGGCATCGAATCCACCTGAGCCATCACTTGTTCATACTCACTTATATGAACAAAATATTTATAATCCCTAGTTATGTTTCCAGCCGCCCGCCAAACTAATGTAAGATTTAACGAGCTTTGGTCACTATCCAACTCATACCCTATAAGTTCAATTTTGTCGCTGAAAACAGCGCGTATTACATTACTAGGATCTGGAAAATGATATATGCGTTCTCGTGCTACGATTTCAAAACTTTTTTCATACTGATTAACATGTTCTTGCTTGGACGTATCTGTTACTTTCAGCTCCAAAGTGTATTTACCTGATTTTAAATCAGTAGGAATCTTCAATTCATGCATTGCCTCGTAAAACACCCCTTGCGGCCAAAACTCATTCAAACTTTCTGGGATGATATTCATGACATCTTGAAACACCTTATTATCATCCGCATCATATATTTCCCATCGCACTTGAGGATGAGACAACAAATCATTCGACGAATGCCAATTGGTTTTCACAACTACAGGAGGTCCCTGCTGAATTTGATTATCAATTTCAATCTTAAGCAATTCTAATCCATTAGGCCAAACAAATATAGCAGGACGTACTCCACGAATTTGAATATTACCAATATTACTAATGGCATTTTTATCTATGTCAAGCAACTTCACCTGACCACTATCATCATACATGCCAAAATGAAGATAAAGATCACCCTCAACTGGTAAATCATTAGATAGAGACAGGTCAAACTGACTTGCATACATTGAAGTCTTGTTCTGTGTTTGTCGCCCCAGACCACGTTGGTCAGATTGCGCATATTTGTTGCCATATTCATCCACAACATGTACAAATACCTTGAAATCTTCAGCAACTACACTATTAGACTCCATTATCATAAATATGGTCCATGTTTCACCTGGTATAGGTTTGCTATCAGATAATGGTAGATAAAACCCGTTAACAGTAACTTGATTTTCAAAGACAAAAGGCATCACTGATCTAACATCCGCATCAAACTGGTCTTGAGAAGGAAGTAATGCTAATCGCGCTCTAGCAAAAGTAGTTTCTCCATCCCTAAACAATGTATCCCGACTATCATTATTACCGTCCCCTAAAAGTACAGCTCCTTGCGAAGGGATAGGTATCGGCTGGTCCGGTTCCACTAAAGATCCCTCCAACCCATACTTCAAC
>CAWWAV010000283.1:0-2069 GCA_963934935.1 uncultured Anaerolineales bacterium | reverse complement strand
TTCTTCATCATCAACCGTAAGGTATTGCCCACCTGTGTTCTTCACAGCCTCTATAGCCCGATACCCGTCCGCTGGTCTATCAGCCGAAATACTATCAGCAATAGTTTTTGATGATACTTCAGCTATCTCAAGTTCTCCACTTTTGTATGCATTTGTAATAGCAGCAGAGCCTTCGGCTTGGACACCTACTATTTTTGGAATACGACTTACCATACCAATAGCCATCAAATCAGCAAATCCTTTATGTACACCTGATATCATATTACCGTCCCCAACTGGAACAATCACAACATCAGGAACTTTCCAGTATGTACCGTTTTTTCCATTTTCCAGTATATCGGTAAGCTGCTCGCAAATCTCGTATGAAACAGTTTTCTTTCCTTCTATCGTCAATGGGTTATATCCTGTATTTCGGCAATATATTCCCATTTCAGTGGAAGCCTTTACGGCAACATCATATGCGTCACTATAACTACCATTCACTAACACAAGCTCAGCGCCATACGCAATTATTTGTGCAGCCTTACCAACGGGCACACTACTTGGTGCTAGCACAACGGATTTCAATCCACCGGCCGCAGCCATTCCTGCAAGTGCTACTCCTGCGTTTCCTGTAGACGCAGTCATAATAACATCTATACCTCTCTCCAGCGCATGTGATACAACTACCGCACTCGCTCTATCTTTTAACGACCCTGTTGGAAGAAGTGAGTCATTTTTAATCCACACGCGGTCACCCAGATCGCTATTAAGCTGTCCAGCATATACCAATGGGGTCCCACCTACAGTCGAAAGCATGCTGTTATTGTCGTTCGGAGTGGCCACCGGAATCAGCTCGGAAAACCGCCATAATGACATCTCGCCTGGCCGCATAGAAGCAGGTCTCCACGCTTTGCGCACAATACTTAAATAGTCGATTTCTATATCAAGTACCGACCCATCATCTGGGCATAGATACTTTGACACATCCGATTTATAGGTCTTGCCGCATTTGAAGCATACATAAGTAAGCATAGATCTATCCCATCCTCGCCAGGCCTTTATTTACGTGTTACTTTTGCCTGCATCGGTAATTTAGTCCGTCGGATCCCGTCGAATTTCCATAGTGCATTCGCCACGGCAGCCGCAGTCGGGACCAATCCGATCTCACCCACTCCTTTACCTCCGTATGGCCCGTACGGATCTGGTACTTCAATACCAATTATATCCATATTCGGCATCTGTTTCGCACGTAAAATACCACATTTACGCAACTTAACACTATCAATCTTACCCCTCGTCATCGGAAGATCCTCGCTTATAGCATATCCAAGTCCCATATGTATTGAACCTTCAATTTGTCCTTCAAACAATGTTGGATTGAATATTTTTCCAGCATCATGGGCGGCTATAATATTTTTGATAAACCCATTATCGTCTAGCGCAACAACTTGTGTAGCATAGCTGTATGAGTAATGGGTTTCCTGAGTTTTATGACTATCACCTAGTTTCGTTGTCCAATCAACACCCCATCTTCCCTTGTACTCATTCCCCCGCAGCTTATCCAAGCCCTGGGACTTTATATCAGCCTTAAGTCCAACACATGCATCAATAATCGCATTGCACATAAGTGATGTAGCTCGTGATGCAGTTGTCATACCAGTTAGATGTCCTGACGTAGTATCGACCTCAACGCGTATTAGACTTGGATCTATACCAGTTTCGTGACAAAGAGCCTGTACCGCCATGGTATTCACACCTTGTCCCATCTCAGTCCATCCATGCATCACAGTAACCATCCCATCGACATCTAGAGCTATAGTTACTTCAGAATATTCTGGCATCCCGTTCCCTACACCCGTATTCTTTACACCACATGCGATACCAGCAAACTTTTCATTTCTAAATTTGTCCCTCACCGCCTCAAGCGTAGCCCGCATACCAACACCACCTCGTAGCACTTGTCCTGTAGCAGTAGTGCTTCCATCCACTAGGGCATTATCGTATCTGAATTGCCAGCGGTCGAATCCACCCTGGTCACATAAATCGTCAATACAACTTTCGATACCAAATGTGGCCTGATTCACACC
>CAWWAV010000282.1:0-2075 GCA_963934935.1 uncultured Anaerolineales bacterium | reverse complement strand
GCACGACGTGTCAGAACTTTAACCATATTCCTTCTGTAATCTGCAGAACTTCTTAGATCATCAATGGGCGTCACAGCTTTCGAAGATAGTAGTGCAGCCTGTTCAATGGTTTCCGAATTCAATTCATGTCCTATCAAGACCTTTTCTGCATTGCCCATCCTAATGATAGTCGGAGCTATTGATCCAAGCGCAATTCTTGCTTCTCTACACACTATCTTATTGCTCTGATCTAACTGCAAAATTGCGCAAATATTTACCACCGCAATAGCCTGAGCTCTACGCAAACCTAGCTTTTGAAAAATTCCAATTTCGTCCGACAACAAACCGGGAAACTCTATCGCGGTCATAATTTCATCAGAACGCATTACAGTCTTACGAACTCCTAGATAAAAGTCCGATAGATTGACCTTTCGTTTTCCCGTAATTGAAGACAAAGTGACTGATCCACCCAGCGCAACCAACGGAGTTATTGTGTCATTTGCAGGAGAAGCGGTAATCAAATTCCCGGCAATAGTGGATCGGTTTCTAATTTGTGGCGCTCCTACCTCCCAGCAAGCTTGCGCTAATGGCAAAGCATAATAACGTAAGACATCAGAGGCCGCACACTGATTGTGAGTAACCAGCGGACCTAGACTTATGGTACCTGCTGAATCGCGAGATATTTCATCCAGACCAGGCACACGAGTAATATCAATAAGAGTATCAACATCAGGACGCATTTTACGATCCAACTCTATGATCATATCAGTGCCACCTGCAATTATTCGTGCACTTGAACCATTGTCCTTTAATATCTCAAGTGCCTGCTCGATTGAATCCACTACATGATAATCACGCCACATATTTGCTTGTTCCTTGTCTAAACTTTTCAACTACTTCAACCGCCCTACCGACCTTAGCAACATCCTGTATTAACAAACCATCCGAAACTAGCAGGTTGCTGATGGATTCGAGAGCAAACAGCTGATCGCTATTAGATAGCTCAACTTCAAGCACCTGAAACTCATCCAACTCTTTACCACTGTAACACACAACTACCTCATCAAGACTTAGCAGACCAATACAATATCCATCATAAAACAAATCGCGTACATGTCTATGCTGTTTCAATTCCACTTTCACATTAAGAGGCTTACCAGCTACTATGGGAACAACCAGAGTTCTAGCCTCTTTATTTGTCCACTGTAAGATATCATTTGGGTCGCTGTGCAATTCGAATTCAATCTCTCGTCTGACAGAAAAATAATGGTGAGTAGAACTCGCCGACTTTATAGTAATACAACTATGTTCTCCAGTATTACGTACTCGCATTTTGTAACCCGCATTCCATATGTCATCATCTATAGTATCAAGGTAATTGTCGACAATATGATTTGTGGTTGCTTGACCCAGATGGAATTCCCCAATTCGATCACATTCTACATACTTACTAAACATTACATTATTTGGAACACTAAATTTAGCCTCAATCTCAATCACTAATCAGCTCCCACCCAAGCTCTTGCAATTTAGATTCATCTAATGTTGATTCTGGTATATCTACTAGGGTCACAGATGATTGTGCTGCAACAGTCTCATCATCAAGATAAATATAACCCTCAGCTTGCAATATTCTGTCACGAGTTTTTGTCAGTTTACCTACAATTCTTAGAAGATGGTCTACTGGAACAGGACATCTATATTTTATGTCCATCTTTGCCGTCATCATAAAATGATTACTGTCAGAGATCATTGCAGTCCGACTACAAACTTCATCTAGCATCGCAGCTATAACACCACCATGTGCTACTCCTGGATAACCTTGAAAATGTTCTGGGATGATATATTCAGTCCAAACCTTGTCAATACCATTATCATAAAATTTCAGCTGTAGACCAAAAGAGTTCTGTATACCGCAAACAAAGCAGTGTCTGGAATTTAGTTGTTGATATGTTATCTTGTCCATACCTACTGAATTTCCTTCACCTGCACCAATTTTTCAGGCGCGACAGTATCAATGAGAGCACGCGCCAATATTAGCGCAGGATCTATTATGGGCACGTCATTTATATGCGCATCAGTTAACGCCAATGGTA
>CAWWAV010000281.1:0-2076 GCA_963934935.1 uncultured Anaerolineales bacterium | reverse complement strand
CATTCCTCAGTTGATCATAAGTAACATGTATATCTGTCCTACTAAATTCCCTAGACAACTTCCTAGAGAAGTATCCTGGACCCCCATAACTAGGTCTCAAGCTAAAAAAACAAGTCTCCCTAGTTGTTTTTGGCCAAGGTAACAAACAACCTACACGGTCAAGACCTCTTCGCACCTTTCCGACTGACATATTAGTGTTAGACACAGTTCATGCCTTATCTCAATTGCTATCCCATTGCCACACTTGCATACGATAATCAGCGGAACTAACGCTTATTGCCCCAAAAATCGGAGGTAAAGCTGATCCCAACTCAGCAACCAGATGCACATCGGTGGGTATGTCAATGTCTCCAGCCAACTTAGTTACCAAGTAATCATGCTTATTAGGAAGAGGTTCCCCACGAATACGCAATGATGCCCCTATTTCTTCTGCTGCATACCATATGTCTGGTGGACCCCAAATTACACTTTCTGGAGGAATTGTTCTCTCAAGAGCCAATTTTATTGGCGCATAATCCCGCTGATTCCACTGGTATGCCAAGACAACATAGCGACCTAGAATTCCAAATCCTATAACACTAATAAACAAAGTGCTTACGACGCCTCTCACTGCTATCCTAGGCAAAAGTATACTGAATATTCTAGTTTTATTATTCCACAAGTGGTTTATCATAGCTCCAGATGCTAAAGCCATCATAGTCACTGGATATAAATAGTAGAAACCTACTGTTTTAGACATAAAGGCTGTATTGAAAAATATTGGCAGAATAGCTAGAACACATAACCATGACGATCTATGACTCAAATTACGACGGTTGTTGAACAACCATACTATGCCACCAAAGTAGACCAACAACAATCCTGGCACCAATCTATATGCATCCCAATACCTAAGTGCCTCATCAGAAATACGAGCAAGCAATGAACCACTAGCTAATCTACTTCCTCCATGATTTAAAAATTGAGCTCCCAACAATTTGAGTTCACCACTACCAAAGGCAGACAAGACCCAAATTGACAAAGGTGCAACTATTGCTACGAGCAGCCATACAAATGTTTGTGGGGGTAAAGAATGTCTCCATAACAGCTTGATTAATGCTAACGATAGCACCCATACTATTGCGAGTGGATGTGTTATTCCAGCAAGCCCAAGACACAATCCAGCAAACAACATCGATGGCAGGTAACTATTCGAATTGTTATCCCTGGTTGATCTTAGAGAAAAGACTAAATAGATACCTGATATTGCTAGTAAAAGACTCTGAGTATCCATGCGAGCAGACCTAGCCGACTCAATAAATTTTGGGTCTAATCCCAGCATCAATATAGCGATGATAGCACTACTGTGATTATGCAATAGAGACAAAGACAAAAAGTACAACATTACTAGTATCCCCGAAGCAAAGAATAGGCCAGGAAGTCTGGTTTGCCATATTCCAAACCCAAACAATCGATAGATTAAAGACATTAGCAAAGGCTGACCCGGTGGCTGCCAATAGTATGCCTCTCCAAAAGAATTGCGATCTGAGAAAACGGATGAAATTAGGCTGCCATTCAACGCTAGTTCTTTCGCCGGATCATTTAGTGTCACCTCATCCATCCAGACGATAGGACTCCTATCAAGTCCGATTAAGTTCATGAGAAAAAAACCTATAGCTATATATTTGACTGCTTTAGGTATAGCGTCCATCATTTTAACAATATATGTGGTGTGTACAATCTTTGTATTTTAGGTGCTTTCGCCAAGTATATAGGTAGGATTACAGCCTGATTTAGCGTAATAAGTACCTGCACTGTCTGTCATAGGCCGTTGGCAAATACAAGCGTATCTGTGCTGAGATAGCCTTATATCTGATGCTCTATAACAATGCGACTCGTATATATCTTTAAAACCCACCATGTTGAGCCAGGTTTTAATGGCACCCCGAGTTGGCAAATGTGTGATCGTACCAGTATCATTGTAAGTGTCAGGATAGTGAATCTGCACGAAGTTACCGCTTCTCAGCTGACGAGAATCTCTAAGAGTAGCACTCTCAAGAACCAAGTATCCACCTGGACTTAATATATTATATAGCT
>CAWWAV010000280.1:0-2076 GCA_963934935.1 uncultured Anaerolineales bacterium | reverse complement strand
TCCCTAGACGCCAACCAGCCATATTGTAAGTCTTGGATAGTGAATTGAACTCCACTGATATCTCTTGTGCTCCGGGTACTTGCAGCAAACTTGGTGCCTTATATCCGTCAAAAGTAATGTCCATATAAGGTGCATCGTGGCAGATCATTATTTGATGTGTGTGAGCGAATTCTACTAATTCAGCAAAGAATGTATCATTGACAGTTGCCCCAGTAGGATTATTTGGGTAATTTAACCAGAGTAGTTTGGCTCTACGTTTGGCATCTTCTGGGATGGCATCTAGATCTGGAAGAAAATGATTGCTCTCTAGTATTGGCATAGTAACCACTTCGGCACCGGCAAATTTAGCTGCGCTTGCATAGACGGCATATCCGGGATCAGGCACTAATGCCACGTCATTAGGGTTTAGGTAAGCCATAGACAAATGAAAGAGTCCTTCTTTCGATCCAATCAGTCCAACCACCTCTGATTTTGGGTCTAGATTTACATCAAAACGATTAGAATAATAAGTGGATACTGCTCCTCGGAAGTCAGGAGTGCCTCCTAGTGGTGAATACCCATGCAGATTTTCTTCTGAGCTGGCCTGTTGTAGAGTGTCCACGATGAATGGTGCGGGGGGTAAATCTGGTGATCCTACATCCAATCTGATGACATCTTTTCCTTCTGACTTAAGTTCTGCAATACGTAAACCAAGCTTTGCGAAAAAATAGGGTTCTACTGTGCGCATGCGTTTGGCTAGTTGCATGATATGTTTCTCCTGTTGATATTAGAATCGGATCATTCTGTTGGCAATATAAGTTTACCCCAGTCATAGGGTGACTTATGTGTGATTGTCCATACTCCATCTTGATCAGTAGTCTCTGAACCTAGACCAGTGGTATGAAACCAGGTTTTCCCTGGATGTAACGCTATTGAGTTGTTGTCTGCGTCAACTAGGAATGTCATGTCTGCACTATCCATGCGTACCCAGTTGACTGAGTAGGCTTGGCCATTACGCAAAATTAGAGCAGGACCTCCTCCCCATAATTGAATCTCGGTGGCAAACGCTGCGTGGATTCCATCCGCGGCATAATCCTCAGGCACAGTAGAATCGACAACATGATTGGCGAAAAGCACTACAAGATTGTCAGCTGTAATTTGCGCCTTGGTGTTGTAATCAAAATGTGGCTCAAGGTCCACTTCTGATATTTCTGTCCAGCGATAATATTTTCCATCATCAGGGTTGTAACGCCATTCAGAATGCGCCTCACGACTATAATCTACCCGCAAACGTACAGCATTTTGGCCCCCGTTTGGTATGGTCTCTTGGAAAGCTAACCCTTGTATTTTGGGCGCCACGTTGAGTCCCAGATCGTCTAATGTTTGCCAGACAGCACTTGTATCTACGAATACCGAGTTGGCACTCTGGCTTTCTCGACAAATGGGCGGACAACCAAAACTTGTTGAGTTCGTTATTACGGCTGGATACCAGGTTTTTTGACGCAGTCTTTCTAATGTACCATCTGACATGCCGGATGCTACTAGTGCTCCGCCGAACATTTCAGTTAAAGTAGTATCAATAAGCCGTGCTGATCTAATTGAGCCAACTCGTGTAGCTTCTCCTACGTAAAATATTGCCGTAAATCGGGTAGTACCTCCCTCAGCATAGTGTTCCCATACCATATCGGCTGCTGCTAAACCAGATTGAGGCCTTACACTGCGCGGGTAATGAGATATCTTGATTGCTAATGGTCTACGCTCTAATTTGGTTGTGTCTTCAACGTACAAGCCTGTTAAAGGATTAATACCTGTGGGGTACTCATGTGGTCCGAATATTGGCTCTATGGTGGCAGTTGGCAATAATGTGGCAGTAGGAGTTGCCGTGTTAGTAGATGTGACTGTGGGAGCAACTATTGTATTGTTTGGAATTGGTGGCGGGAGTGTAGCATCAACTGCTGAGCTTTCCTCGGAAATTGATTTGGATGATGTTGTGGGAATAATTTGTGCTTTGCTTTCTGGATTTGGTGGCTCAGGTTCACGTCCACAGGATACCAATAGCATGAGACTTAATGCTATTAACAGTTGTGTAATCCAAGT
>CAWWAV010000279.1:0-2087 GCA_963934935.1 uncultured Anaerolineales bacterium | reverse complement strand
AGATTTTGTAGTAAGGAGGTAAAAAACTATGGCAAAAGAAATATTTGATCGCAGTAAGCCACATGTAAATGTCGGAACTATGGGACACGTGGATCATGGTAAGACCACGTTAACAGCTGCTATCACCAAAGTTTTAGGCATGCAAGGTGGAGCAGATTTTCGTGCATTTGACACTATTGATAATGCGCCTGAGGAAAAAGCGCGTGGTATTACTATTGCTATTGCACACGTAGAATATGCTACTGAAAATAGACATTATGCTCATGTTGATATGCCGGGACATCGTGATTACATTAAGAACATGATCTCTGGTGCTGCACAAGTAGACGGGGCAATCTTAGTAGTGTCTGCTCCTGATGGTCCTATGCCACAAACGCGTGAGCACGTACTTTTGGCACGACAAGTAGAAGTTCCGGAAATTGTCTGCTATATGAATAAGGTAGACATGATGGATGATCCTGAATTGCTGGAGCTGGTAGAGTTAGAACTAAGAGAGATGTTAAGTGAGTATGGATTTAATGGTGATGATATACCTATAATTCAAGGTAGCTCACTACAAGCTCTAGAAAGTGATAACACTGATGTAAATGCACCTGAATATAAAAGCATACTAGATCTAATGGAAGCCGTGGATAGTTTTATTCCTACTCCAGAACGTGAGACAGACAAGCCCTTCATGATGCCAATAGAAGATGTCTTTAGTATCAAAGGTCGTGGCACAGTAGTAACCGGACGTATTGAACGTGGTACGGTCAAAGTACAAGAGCCAGCAGAAATCATTGGGTTACAAGAAAAATCAATGGAGACTGTAATAACTGGCATAGAGATGTTTCATAAAGAACTGGAAACTGGTGAAGCTGGTGACAATGCCGGTATATTGATACGCGGTGTCGATCGCGAAGAGGTTCAGCGTGGCATGGTAATAGCTAAACCAGGCAGCATTACACCTCATACTCAATTCAAAGCAGAGGTGTATGTACTTACTAAGGGCGAAGGTGGCAGACATAAAGCTTTCTTTGCTGGATACAGGCCACAGTTCTACATACGCACCATGGATGTAACAGGATCAATCACCTTGCCTGAGGGTGTAGAAATGGTAATGCCAGGCGACAATGTGAACATGGATGTAGAACTGATAACTCCTGTAGCACTCGAGAAAGGTTCTAAGTTTGCTATCCGTGAAGGCGGACTCACCGTTGGTGCTGGCGTAATTACGGATATAATTAAATAGATTATGGCTAGAAAAGATGTTAGGCCAGTAGTTACATTGGCCTGTATAGAATGTAAGGAACGCAACTACACTACAGAAAAGAATAGGCGTAATGATCCTGGACGGCTAGAATTTAGCAAGTACTGTAAGCGTTGTCGAAAGCATCAATTGCATCGTGAAACCAAGTAATTTCAGGTGTCGAGCAGGGTAAAACAGACGAAATCAACTGTGCAACCTGCTCTATCGGAAATAACCTAGGCGAGTAGCTCAACTGGTAGAGCAACGGTCTCCAACACCGTAGGTTGTGGGTTCAAGTCCTGCCTCGCCTGTCTAATAATATAATGAATGGATGAGTACGAGTATTAAAAGAATGGTCAATACATTGATTGAAGAAATAAAAGTGGCAATTCACTACCTATGGATATAAGACAATTAATTGGTCCTGCAATCCTAGGGCTTGTGCTTGCACTAGTGGGTTTCACTATTTTTTCTGCAAGACAACAGCTTGTAGCCTACATGCGTGAAACACGCGCCGAGCTGGGCAAGGTTTCTTGGCCAAGCAGATCAGAAGCAACCGACCTCACTATCGTAGTACTAGTGACTATTACCTTCAGTGCGTTATTTCTGGGTTTTTTCGACGCAATTTTTACCTGGATATTCGCACAGGTCATACAATAAAATGAACGAACAAAATAATTCATCTGAAGAATCACTTCATAATACTATTTCGGAACCTCAATCTGACGACGATGTTTTCGAAAACGATCAATCGGATGATACACCTTCATCTGAAATAGATTTTGAGATAGAGTTTGATGACGATCTTGGCCCTTCACTCAAAGAAATGCTTGAAGAAGCTAGCAGAGAAGTGCAGGTC
>CAWWAV010000278.1:0-2097 GCA_963934935.1 uncultured Anaerolineales bacterium | reverse complement strand
TCTAGATTGGCCCTCAGTTCAGATAGAGAGGTCAATATCTTCATCTTGTTTGCCTATAAGTGCCGATCTAACCAACTTACACAACTTTGTATTTACGGGGACAGGAACACCTAAGCTTTTACCAATTTTTGCAATGGCACAATTTATGTAGTCTATTTCCGTGGGTGCACCTCGAAGTACATCCTGAAGCATAGAAGAACGGTTTACAGAAGTTAATAATGCCACATCTCGCACTTCTTCCGATACATCATACGGAATCTCGATTCCTTGCGCCACTGCGACCGCAGCAGTTTCATACGCTGCTGCAATCATCAGCTGTTCTGATTCGGAATTAGACAGTAGTTCACCATTTCGTATATGTAGAAGAGCAGTAATAGCATTAATACCTGAGCTCACAGCAAGCTTGCCCCAAACCAAACCCTGTAAATCATCGGTTACAATTATGGGAAAACCAGCCATCTCAAATATTTTGATCAATTTTTCTAAATGAACTTCCTTATATGTATTGGTTCCGAGATAGGTATTACCACCGCCTGCATACCGTATATGTCCAGGACCAAGAAGTTCTGCTCCTTGTGTGGTTACTCCAGCAACAACTCTTCCCACTCCTAAACATCTGGTTAATTGCTCAAAGTTACCCAAACCATTTTGTAAGGTAATAACAAGACCCCCATCGTCAATTATTTCTAGGGCTACGGACCCAGCTGCAATAGTTTGCCAACTTTTCACCAGTATTAGTACACAGTCAGCATTTGGGATTGTTGCCGATTTGAGGTAAGCTTGCACCGGATACTTTTCGAGATCACATTGATCTTCTACTCGAACACCTCTGTCATTTATTGAGTCTATGCCGCGTACCCACGAGCCTAACATAAACACATCAGCGTGAGCACTTAGTCTAGCACCGAAAAGGCATGCCAGAGCTCCGGTTCCAATTATTGCTATACGCATTTACCAAGTCTTATTGTCCGAAAACTTATAATCTACTGTTGGTCAAATTGTCCAAAAGCAACCGCCATTCATCATCCGATATCGAGCTTGAATGTTCCTGGCCTGGAAACTTTGAATCCCTAACATCACAGATATATTGCTCAACCGCCTCTGTTATTACTTCGCGCAAATTAGTATATTTCTTCGCAAACTTTGGAGTAAAACTCTCAAACAACCCTAGCAGGTCATAGGTAACCAGTATCTGTCCATCACATCCTGGTCCAGCCCCAATTCCTACTACAGGAATACTTAATCTCTCAGTAATTAATCTCGCAACACGTGTTGGCACTGATTCCAAAACAATAGCAAAGCAACCGGCTTCTTCTAATGCTAGCGCATCCTCCAGCAATGAGCGGGCCTTAGAAGCAGTATTACCTTGAACACCATAGCCTCCGATTTTGTGAACAGATTGGGGCATAAGTCCAATATGTCCCATGACAGGAATACCGGCACGCACAATAGCCTTAGCAGTGGGTGCTATCTGCACACCACCTTCTAGTTTCACGCTATTCATTCCAGCTTCGCTAAGAAAACGACCAGCATTTCTCACAGCTTCATGCACATCTACTTGATATGAAAGAAAAGGCATATCACCCACAAGAAATGCATATTGGGTACCCCGCGCTACTGCTTTACAATGATGAAGCATTTCTTCCATGCTTACTGAAAGAGTAGTTTCATACCCTAGCACGACCATGCCGAGCGAATCTCCAACTAATATCAAGTCAACACCGCCTGCATCCAAAGCCCTAGCAAGCGAATAATCATATGCGGTCAGTGCAACAATTTGACGTCCAGAGGCTTTTTTCTTTTGCAAATCCTTGAGTGTTATTTTCTTCTTCGTCTTGGCTGATTTGCTGACTGCACTCATTTCATTTCCTCCATCCTTACTAACAAACAAAAACCCTTCGCTGTGCGAAGGGCTGGATAGTTAACCACAATCTAATAAAAACAATGGGATTGTCTAACAGATTATTGCTTTTACCACCAACTTGTAGTGGTATATCTCAATTTTTATCCAGCCGTCTCGCTCTAACATGATGCCAGCGGCAACCAAAGTATAATCTATTGAGCTGTTATTATCAACGATTGTATAATGGGCTATTA
>CAWWAV010000277.1:0-2126 GCA_963934935.1 uncultured Anaerolineales bacterium | reverse complement strand
TAGTTCTATAGTAAACAGTCATTCTAGCACGAAACTCGTACTGAATCACATGCCCAAAGTATTATCTATATACTGTGCTAAAGTTCTAATTACCAGACATAGCTGCCTGGAGTGGGCCACAGGAAGGACAATTACCACCTGGTCGTATCATGGCAAATCCAGCTTGAGGATCATCGCTCCAATGGGTGAAATCCACATTGAATATAATGAATAGTCGTACCTTCCCCTGTACACGTGAGATTCGCACCGCATCAGCTAGGTACTGAGCATGTTGCGCTGCAGTGAGGTTGTATGGTGGTTGCCAGAGAAATGCAGGCGGTAGTGTACCCCATTCCTCACCGCTAAGATATCCAATTTCTGTGAAGCAGAGCGGTCTTGCTCCACCGATGGCATTATAGTAAGTATCAACCATTGATTGATAATAGCGAGTGTAATGCCCTGAAGCTCCGCGTGGATCGCCAGAAGTAGCAGACGGTGGCATTATGCCCTCATTGTAGTGTATGCCTACACAGTCTAGGTAATTCAGACCCCCAGCAGCTACCATGCCAGATATATAGGGGGCATCGTCACAACCATGGGGGTGACATCCGCCAAAATAACCGGTGGGAGCAGGTGCACCTGATATCACCATTGTTCCGCTGTTATATGTTTTGATCGATGTGTGAGCTTTCTGGAGCAGGCTAGTATAGCTACTTGGACTTATGCTACCACTTGCCCATTCGCGATCAATGTTCATCTCATTCCATACCTCAATTGCGTCTGCTCCTGCACCGGCAAGTTCTCCTGCAAAACGAGCATATTCGTCAAAATTGTGCGGATAAGATTGATCAGGTGATCCTAGCACACTCAGTAGTACTTTAAATCCTTTGCCATGAGCATCAGTAATTGTTCCGAAGTGACCGCTGGCAGCCTCACCTGGATGCCATTTGACTTGGCGTTTCACCCATGTCATACCGGCATTTTTCATTATATCGGGAGCACGAAAATCGGAAACTTGACCACCTAATTCAAAGTTGCCCGTTGTAAGGACTGGCGCCGTTGTGGGCACAGGAGCAGTAGTAGGTGGTATTGCAGTAGCAGTAGGAGCCGGTGTGTATGTAGCAGTTGGTTCCAGTGTAGCAGTTGGCGGAAGTGTGTTTGTAGCCGTTGGTTGCGGTGTAAAAGTAGCTGGCACTAGGGTAGTTGGAATTGCAGTGTTCGTCATTGTTATAGTCGCTGTTGACGTTGAGGTGTTACTTGGAACAGAAGTGGGACTCGACTCTATTGTACTAGTGGCTGTCGAGACTGTTTTGGGTAATATTTTGTCAGAAACAGAAGCTAGTTTTTCGACCTCACCACTCAAGCTAACCGAATTTTTGGGTAACCATAGCTCAGTATTGTCTTCAGGAACTAGAATTTGTATCCAGAGTTTATCCTCAGACCGCCCAATAGCTGTGTAGTGTACATCTTTGGCAAGTCTTAACACCTCTTCAGAGTTTGTGTTTGGAGTCTTTCTTGCATATACGTCTTCATTGAGTACTGTAGCATAAAGAGTCCAAAATACGTTGCCGTTAGCATCTTGAGTTGCTAAACCTTTTTCTATTTCCTGCGCTGGGTCATCAGAAGTTTGTATAGCAAGTTCAGGTATAGCATCGCAGGCTGTTGATATAAATAATAGACCTGCTAACGTTAATACAAAAATATGTGGACGGATTTTCAGCATATATTTGTTATTCTAATCGTATATCTGATTTTTATAAAATTACAAGCGATCGGCGCGATAATACTAGAGTGCTATAGTGTCTGTCAAGTAGGCTAGTGAATTGTGGAGAATAGTGCACATCAAAAACTACGTGGAATTATTTGACTGACTTTGACTTACTATTATGTTCCATCCAGATAGTGACTGGCCCATCATTTACTAGTGCAACTTGCATGTCTGCACCGAATTTACCGAGTTTTACTGGTATTCCATATCCCTCAAGTTGCTTGGCGAAGTATTCAATTAAAGGTTCTGCTATATCACTAGTTGCAGCATTAATAAATGATGGACGACGTCCTTTGTGTGTGTCAGCATAAAGTGTGAACTGCGATACTACTAGCGCAGCGCCGGATACCTCCGATAGAGACAGATTCGTTTTTCCATT
>CAWWAV010000276.1:0-2159 GCA_963934935.1 uncultured Anaerolineales bacterium | reverse complement strand
CTACAATGGTGATTATATCGTTTCGGCTTAGTAGTTTGGCTACGTATGTTATTCTCCGGATGTTTTCGTCTCTTTCAGATTTGCTGTACCCTAGGTCTCCTGCTAAATGACGTCTTACCTCGTCTCCGTCGAGCACTTCAACTTTAAATCCACGACTAGACAAAGTCTTAGATATAATTTCTGCTAGAGTGGACTTTCCCGAACAAGGTAAACCTGTAAGCCATAGGGTGAATCCTGTTTGTTCCATATTATAAGTATAGCCACTGTACGCGTAATTTTTTGAATATAACACTGTGCTGAAATCAAGGAACTCAGATGTAACGGAAGCAGATTTCTTTTGAGTGCAATGTACCAGGTATTCTAACAGTAGCTTCTAGGGGTACCATACGTGAGCCTATACATACAATGGCTTAGCTGGAACTCCTGCAACAGTTGTGTTATCAGGAACATCGCTTATTACTACTGCACCGGCACCAACTATAGAATTAGACCCAATTCTGATATTTTGTCGAATTACCGCTCCGGCTCCAATGTGAGATGCTGAACCTACTTGAACGTTGCCTGCTAATTTCGCACCTGTTGATATATGAGTGTGCGATTGTATTACACAGTCATGCTCTATGATAGCACCGGTATTGACTATAACGTTCTCACCTATATAACTATTTGGATTTATAATGGCTGCAGCCATTATGCTTGCTCCTCGGCCAATTTCGGAGAATTTCGAGATAATAGCCTTTGAATGAACTGCAGATATCATAGAGTAGCCTTTCCCTAAAACTAAATTGTAAAGACTTATCCTGATGCTGGGATTGCCTGAACTTCCTATTCCAATAAAAGCATGTTCAATCCCCGTGTCGATCAAGTTGTCTAGTAATGAATCATCTCCTAGTACAGGTATCCCGCAGACATACGTGCCAAGCTTGTTCTTGTCAGGGTCTAACAATCCATAGATTGTATAAGAAGATGATGCTTCCAAGATATCGATGATTACTTTTGAGTGCCCACCTGCACCCAACCCGATTACATTGGTCATAGCATTTCGCATGTTTTCATATGCACATTTTGATATTCAACCATTTATATGGTGTTGTAATGTTCTCGTATTAAAGTTTTCATGTTATCTATTTCATCAGGGTTAGCTTTCGTTTCAAGGCAAGCATATTTCAAGTTTGTTAACATAGATAAGTATGGTAGAAACCAAGCGTTGGCCAGGAAAGGTTTGTGCTGATCTGTTTGGCCATCGTTGTCATGTGCGTGTATGGCGATTATTTTCTGTGCAAAAGCCGACATGAAAGAAGCTATGTCTAGTCCTAAAGTAGTCGTGCTGACCTTAAGATGGCCTAGGTCTAGATGCAAATGGAGATAATTTGATGGAATTGATCTGAATAAAGTGTCGAAGTCTTCGGAATCATATAGAATCAAATTGGGCGCGTTTTCCGGATCTGATACGTGATTTTCCACTCCTATATGCACTCCTATGTTTTCCCCGTGATCTACTAGTTTTTTTAATTCTTCTGTAAAAATGTCTAATGCAATAGTTTTTTTCATTCTTTCAGTATCACTGTAATCTTTTACACCAAACCTGTACGGTACGGTATACCCTGCGTGAAATGAGTAGTAATCTGCTCCAATGGAATTTGTGAAATCCATCCGCTCTTTTATATATTCTATAACTCTCTCTCTGACATCGCTTCTGGGGTCAGACAAGTTGATAAGAAGTTGACTAGGTTCTGGTGGCGCATAGTTATGCAATAACAATTTTGCATCGTACCTATCGATATATTGTGTTATTGCCTGCCATGCGTTTCCTTTCAATAAGTGTCCTGAGGATATCTCTACTAAAGGATATTTATTGCCATCAAGATCTCTTAGTAGATCAGGTATAGGGGAATTTCCGAAGTTGCTAGTTGAAACATATGTGTCCATGTTAATTCTCGTAATTAGATCTGATTATTATCCTACTATGTGGGTAGGTCTGCTTTTGTCATGGTGTGCACTAGTCCTGTAAAGTTCATAGTGGGACTCCAGTCTAGCTCTTTGGAAGCTTTTGAATTGTCACCAATCAACAAATCGATCTCGTTTGGTCTAAAGTACCATGGATCAACGGTTACTAGAGTCCTGCCAGTATTGGTGTCAATGCCAGTTTCTTCTAATCC
>CAWWAV010000275.1:0-2168 GCA_963934935.1 uncultured Anaerolineales bacterium | reverse complement strand
CGTGTTTCGATATGTGCTCGCCATGACTGGGAATATGAGTCTTCTTTGAGTCCCTACGCTATACTTCGCACGCAAGAAACTAAAACCACTTGGCATCCAATAGGATTCTAATTTAGAACCTAAGTCTACAGCTTGTAGATTTCGCTATATTTGTTACGTAAATAATTGAGATAAGGTTGCGCATCCATAGAATTACCTGTTATGCGCTTGACCAACTCGCTAGGAGTGAACTTGCTACCATGGCAATGTATATTTTCACGCAACCAATGAAGCAAGGCGTCAAAATTACCTTTTGATATGTCAGCATCTAAATCCTCAATCTCCTTCCTTGCACAATCAAACAACTGCACAGAAAGCAAGTTTCCAATTGTATAAGTAGCAAAATATCCAATAGCACCAATAGACCAATGTATGTCTTGTAATACACCATCGGCGTCATTATTAGGGGTTATGCCGAGATAATCTTTATACTTTTCTACCCATGCAGCCGGCAAATCATTTAGATGTAATCCTCCACTAAGTAGCTCCAGTTCCAATTCAAACCTAATAATTATGTGTAAGTTATAAGTTACTTCATCTGCTTCCACTCTGATCAAGGATGGCTCAGACCGGTTGATTGCACGATAAAATTCATCTTGAGTAACTGTACCAAAAGCCTCAGGAAAAACCATTTGCAATTGCGGAAAATAATGGTTCCAGAATGGACGGCTGCGCCCTACCAAATTTTCCCACAGACGTGATTGCGATTCATGTACACCTAATGAAACACCAGTGTCCATTCCAGTCCGGTCAAGCTTTGGCGATATCCCTTGCTCATATAAAGCATGACCTACTTCATGCATAGTACCAAAAAGAGCCGAGGGTAAAAATTCGCTATCAAAACGCGTTGTAATACGAACATCATCAATTGAAAAATGTGTACAAAATGGATGCAATGTCTCATCCAGACGACCACGATTTAAATCATAACCAAATTGTTTGGCTACGCGCAACCCAAATTCTCGCTGCTGTTTAATGTCAAACTCCCCATAAAGAATTGTGTTACTTACCTCGTCAGAGCGAGAATTAATTGCATTAACCAAATGGATAAGTTCTTCTTTCATACCATCAAACATCATTTGTACTTCGGAAGTTTTCATACCTGGTTCATATTTATCAAGAAGCGGATCATACAAATTTTCATATGGTGCAAAACATTCGGCTTCCTGTCGAGTCAACTCTATTACTCTTTGAAGATGTGGTTGAAATACCGAATAATCGTCATTCTGCCTAGCTAAAGCCCAAGCCTCCTGCGCTAATGCAGTAGTACTAGCTAGATCTGCCACCAATTGACTGGGTATCTTCCTTTCACGTTCATACTGACGCTCTACTAAACGCAGTAAACTCGCTTCATCAGTGTCATAAGCCCACTGTACTGATGCATTCTTCAAATCGTTTATAAGTCCACCAATTTCATCAGTAATAAACAATCGATGAGACATACCTTGAAGTGTGGCCAATTGCTCGGAACGTGCTTTAGCACCTCCCGAAGGCATATAAGTTTGTTGTTCCCAAGACAACAATGCGGCAGCTCTCTGCAAATCAACAACCTCCGCTAGACGCATTTTCAAGGTCTCTAAAGTAGAATTCATAAGGTTCCTATAGTGAAATAATTTGCGCGGATTGTGATACATTGAAGTCTACCACAATCAATACAAATGCTCATCTGACTTGACCCATACTTTCGATACATGGTAGAATGCCGCCCGTGCCAGTAAGCCCCCATCGTCTAGGGGACCAGGACGTGGGCCTTTCAAGCCCAAGACCGGAGTTCGAATCTCCGTGGGGGCACAAGTAGTATAATGAACAACATACATTGCTTTTCAATGTAGGCACATCCTTTACAGGATAAAAAATCCTACACTATATATTGACATATGCGCTTTGCCAAACCTAATAAATACTCACATGTAACTTGGATTACACAACTGTTAATAGCATTAAGTCTCATGCTGTTAGTATCCTGTGGCCGTGAACCGGAGCCACCAAGTCAAGAAAGCGCAGCGCAAATCGTTCCCACAACATCATCCAAATCAATTGCCGAGGAAAGCTCAGCAATTGATGCTACACTCCCGCCACCAATTCCAAAAAATACAATAGTTGCTCCCACAGTCACATCTACTAATACC
>CAWWAV010000274.1:0-2170 GCA_963934935.1 uncultured Anaerolineales bacterium | reverse complement strand
CAGTTGGAATTCAGCATGGCGGTTCTGTTGGAACACATGTGAACAACAGCTTGGAAGTGAATGAGTTGGCTTTTTGTGATTATTATCTCACCTATGGTAATGGAATTAAACCATTGTCAGATCCAGTTGTTGCTCAAAAATCTGGTTTGTTAGCAGTGGGTTCACCAAACATAGAGCAAAGGGTTTTTGGATATAACTCGCTGAAGCAGTTAGATAATGAACGAATCCAAGTATTATGGATATCGGAAAAGTCATATGGTAATACAATTGGACAAGATCAGAGGAGTGAAGATACTAGGCGATATCTGCTGCAGAAAAAATGTCTTAATCTTCTTGGTACATGCGATCAACTAAAGGTGACATTTCGACCAATGAGTGACACAGTAAAAATACTCGGGACAGTACTATATATTGAACAGGAGTCTCACTTAAATATAAATGTGGATACTACTTCTAATATGGATAATTTGCTGTTGAATAGCGACATAGTGATTGCTGATATTAGCTCTTCAACTGTATGGAATGAGACAATTGCGTTTCAGAAGCCTTTGATATTGTATTGCAATCCTCAACAAACTCCTCTTATGTCACATTTTAAACCTGATTTAGAGCTTGCTTGTTGCTGGTGCAGTACTGAGGAAGATTTCCTTGATGCTTTACAGAGGTTGACAGCAGATGGTAAAGAATATTTAGCAGAGTTGCGTAAGGTTGATACCTCAGACTACTTACAAAGATATGTAGTTCATTGTAATGATGGAAAATCGACGGAACGGGTTAACACTTTTCTAAAAGAAATAAGCAAAAAGTCACAATTTGCTACTCATATAGAAAGCTTTAATACTACCGTGTAGAAAAATAGAATGCAATGTATAAAATTAAATGGTCAATCAGGTTTATAAGTTTCGCTCGTGATTGCAATAATAATCGGCATTTTAAGTGCGTTGAGAACGGTTTTTCCCAAAATCGTTTAGATTCTGATATAGCTTAATATTTATGGAAGGAATTAATGTTCAAGGGCCGATTGATTACTGTAGAGTGATGTTGATTGAGCTGTCAAATTGATATTGTGTTAAAAAGAAAGTTGGGACGTACCAAACTTGATGTTTCCGTTTTATCCATGGGTACCGTTTCTCTAGGTGTGGATTACGGTATTAGGATACCAGAAAAGATTGGGTACCCGTCTGAATCGGAATCTATGAAATTGCTAAGGGCTGCGGCCGATTATGGTATTAATTTATATGATACGGCACCAGTATATGGTTCGAGTGAAACAGTATTAGGGAAGGCTTTATTTGGTAAAGATTCATGTTACATTGCCACTAAGTTATCGTTATCATTCCTGGAGAGTGCGGATCAAACATCTCTTAGTCGTGAAAATGCCATTCTTGAATCCATCAATAAAAGTTTGAAATGTTTGCAGCGGGATGTATTAGATGTATTACAAATCCACAATGCTACCGTTGCTTTCTTCGATGACTCTATAACTATACGCGCATTACAGAGAGTCAAGCATCAAGGTTTGGTGAAATATATAGGTGCTTCTATATACAATGAAAAGGATGCATTAGCTGCGATAGATTCCGGCATTGTTGACATTTTGCAGGTGCCATTTAGCATTTTGGATCAGCGTTTGACTGTTAATGTGTTACCGGCTGCTGAATCTGCAAATGTTGGTATATTAGCGCGTTCTGTGCTGTTGCAGGGAGTGCTCAGCGAGAAGGCACGTTACCTCCCAGACCATTTAATAGCATTGAAGGAAGGGGCTACTCGTATCAAAGACTACTATGATATTTCGTGGCAGGAATTATCGCAACTGGCTATCCGATTTTGTTTAGGTATACCTGGCGTACATTCAGTACTTCTTGGTATAGAAAATATATCTGAACTAGATGTAGCTATGGACGCAGTCAAAGCTGGTATGTTACCTTCAGTCGATATGAACATGGCATCGGATTTTCAGATGAATGACAATGTTTTGCTAAATCCTTCTAATTGGTGATTTATAGCTGATGAATAGGCAAATTATTAGGATGTTTTTATGGTAAATCAACTAAAGTCTGTAGTTATCAATGTTTTAAAAACAATTTTCTACAGGAATCGGTTGGATTCAAAAGGGAACGCGTTTAAGCCCAAGGGATTAGACAAAATTGTCAGTGAGATCAATCAATAC
>CAWWAV010000273.1:0-2209 GCA_963934935.1 uncultured Anaerolineales bacterium | reverse complement strand
ACGCTTATATGGGCTAGTGCCACTAAAGGAAGCAAATATTTGTTTAATCATCAGGCCATGAAGGGTTTTAACAGTGATAAACAAATGCGTAGTGATTGGTGGATAATTCCGTTGGCAAAGGGTCCAGAGAGATTGCGGGATAAAGTAGGCAATACAGCTCATTCCACACAGAAACCAGAAGCCTTACTATATCGTGTAATTCTTTCCTCTAGCAATCCTGGTGATTTGGTGTTGGATCCGTTCATGGGAAGCGGTACCACAGGAGTTGTCGCAAAAAGATTGCATCGCGATTGGCTAGGAATAGAGTCGGAAAACAAGTATATTGAACTGGCACAGAGAAGGATAGATGCGGTACAACCAGAGAATTATGACTCTAGTTTGTTTGATGTACGGGATTTAAAATACAGGAAAAGTCGTGTTTCGTTTGCAGTCCTGCTGGAAAATGGACTCGTGCGACCTGGACAGAAGATCTATTTTCAGAAGAGTGTTGATAAAACAGCAGTTATCAAACCTGACGCTAAGATCAGAGCAATAGATGGTTTTGAGGGTTCTATTCATCAGGTGGGCACGTACTATACTGGTGGGTCTCCCTGTAATGGATGGAAACATTGGTACGTACTATCTGGAAGCAATTACCTCCTATTAGATGAATTTAGGGAAAAGTATCGCCTAGGCATAGAGAATGACCAAAAGACACCTAATACCTAGTGGTGGTTTTGTAAAATGGTCTAGATGACATTGGTCAATATCAGTTAATCACCAAGTTGTTGTGACATTTGTGAGGTGTATGCTAGCTGTTTGTTCGGTTGACAAGGAGATTATGGTCTGCTGCTAAAATTACTGCAGCCACAACATCTGCGATTGGAGTCATTGCAGGAAATCCAAAATTCCAGGCGATTACACCAATTAACCAAATAAAATAGATCTATATGTTAGTTGTCATTGTCTGCCAATACCTATATTTCCAGAGGGTTTATTTACGTTGCTTTAGAGAAAAATGTCTGTGCTATAAGACCTGCAATTGGAGGAAGAAGGCAAACACTCACAATTCTTATTAATGTAAATTTCCATCCGAGTATTGCTACTTCTAATGGTAATCGCGCTAATGACCAGGCACCCCAGCCAGTCAAATATGCTACTGCCACGCCTATGCTGCTTCCTGATCGTAATAGTCCAGCAAGAAGTGGGACAGTTACAACAGGCCCTCCTGGAGTAAGTGTGCCGGCTACTGAAGCTAACATAATTCCTCGTAGCCCAGATTCAGGCCCTAGCCATTTGGTGATAAAAGTCTCTTGTTGCGCAGCAAACACTTGAGACATTCCAGCAATAACCAAAGCTAATAATAGAAGTGGCATCATCTGCACTATCATTTTCGCTGATATTTGAAGTCCAGTAATGTGGAGGTTATTGCCTTGGTAGTATCCGAATAATACTAAAGTCGCAGCTATACCACCCATTATTAATGTTGGAGTGAGCATATTTGAGTTCCTTTTGGGATTTTTCATGATGACTAATTATATAGAAAAGTGGCGTAGGAATGTATGTTGATATCTCTACGCGTTTGAGTGGTGCTAGACGATACCCAAGATATTGTTTGGAATGCTAGATGTGTTTAGTGGATTGTGATAGAGGAAGTTGGTTATAATGATCGTATTTTTCAAATAAACTACAGGCTATAACCAGAAAAGTTTATAGTTTTTGCTTATTTACGTAATTATTAGTTACTCCCATTTTGACGCATAGAATTTCATTTTCTCTTCGTCAATATCTACGCCAAGCCCAGGTTTTTCAGGAGGAGTAAGAACTTGACCGTCTGGTAGATATGGGTTAGATAAAAGAGTGTCCCCCATGTCTGAGAAACCAGCTGGCCACTTTACGTTTGGGGTAGATACTGCAAAGTGTGCGGCTGCGGCGGCCATAATATCAAAATAGGGCGCAACAGACAATTCTAGTCCAGCTGCTTCCCCGATTGCTGCCATGCGTTTTGCCTGTAGTAAACCACCAAACTTCTCTATTTTGAAGTGCAGCACATGTGCTGCGTGAGATCGTGCGATCTCATATACGCTTCTAGGACTAGTTACGGCCTCATCAGCTTGTAGTGGAGATTCTAATCGGTCAGTTAAGATAGCCATTTCATCTAGGTGAAGAACTGGTTGTTCAAAAAGAGCTATGCCGCCTATCCGCTCCATTTGTGTAAGTGCATGCACTG
>CAWWAV010000272.1:0-2217 GCA_963934935.1 uncultured Anaerolineales bacterium | reverse complement strand
ACAGTAATGTACTGATCATAAACTACACAAGCAACACATGCCTTCACAATATAACGCTTAATCTTAGGGACAACTGCGACTAACACATCCAAAGCCTCATCAACTTCAGCTAGCGATACTTCCGAAACATATTGTGTTGAATCAGCATCAGTAAAAAGCTCCTCTATGCCAGTTTGAAAAATGTTAGATCGATCGGATTCTGTTGCATGACCAGCTTGTACTAGCGCAGACAACAACACATTGCACTCTGCCCTAACAGTTGCCAAAGACCGAATAGATTTGACATTGGCATTTTTATCACTAAAAGCAGAATCAAGATGTCTCCTAACAACATGATGCAATGTGTATTCAAACAAATTGATATGATTGTCAGCTTCAATCATATAGTTTATATGTTCGCGGAATGCACTATATTGATTTTGAGAAAGTTGTCGTAGGGTAGAAATAGCAATTTCAACTATAGGCAATCTTAATTCAGTTGCTACCGACTCCACAGTTTTAGCCACATTTAGAGTCTCAGAATAGGTTGCAGCATCACAATGCCGCTTCAGATAATCTAATTGACTTCGGCGCACCACCCCATTCTTATCCAAGAGCAAACAATATATTACGCTGCGCGCGCTAAATGGTTCATGTGCTGCTCTAATGACATCTTCAGGTATATTTCGCAATATATCTGCAGCATAATTCACATGATCTGAGCTAGGTGATCCAACAGAGTTAAAAACTTTCCCTGAATCGGTAGCTAATTTCATATCACCTTTTACTAAACTAGAGCTAGCACCTTCTTCTACCATATTAACCGCGGATTGGATTTCATCGAATTGACCGTTAAAGTGTGGGTCAAGAACCTTAATACGATTTGTTAGATTTGGATGAGTAGACATTATGTTGCTAAACAAACTAGTCACACCACTAGCAAAAAACAAATGGCTAGCTTCTTCAGCATGTTCCGATACCATCTTAGATCCCGATGCCAGACCACCTATGACCTTAAGCGCCCCTGCCAAACCTTGAGGATTTCTAGTAAATTGAACTGCCGATGCGTCAGCAAGATATTCGCGCTGTCGAGACACTGCACTCTTGATTACCTTAGCAAAGAAGACTCCTACATATCCTACTACTATGAGCGCAATCCCTAGCATAATAAATAATAGTGCTTCTCTACCTCCTCGCGATTCCCTGCGTCTGTATCTATGAGATGAAAAAGCAGCAGTACGCAATAATACATATCCGATAGTAGCAATTGACAGAATGCCTGCTAGAACACTCATTAACCGGATGTTTAGGCGCATATCACCATTAATAATATGACTAAATTCGTGCGCTATTACTCCCTGCAATTGTTCCCGATTTAGATTGTCCAAACATCCACGAGTCACTCCAATTACGGCATCGCCAGTACTAAATCCAGCAGCAAATGCATTGATACCTGTTTCATCCTCCAATATATATACTGGTGGCACAGGAGTGCCAGAGGCAAGTGCCATTTCCTCTACCACATTTATCAATCTCTTAACACTAATATCTTTTGATAAGGAATCTGCGAGGGATCCTCCAAGCATCTCAGCTACTACTTGACCTCCCTGCTTCAACTGCAAACCCCGAATCAATGTTCCTACACCTACTACAGTAAGTGTTGACAAAACTACCGTGAGAAATAGTCCCAAGTCCCAATAGAATCCAAAAGGATCGCGATTAAACATGGCCACGATCACTAAGTACACAGATATTGCAATCGCAAAAACTGCTAACACATAATAAACAACTAATATATTGGTTCTACGGCGCGCTGCGTCTTGCAAATCGAAAAAATCCATAGGACTCTATATTTGCGTTAATATCTGGCCAACAAAGATATCATAATAAAAATGGGGTCGCTATTTTATCGACTTGACCCAATATCATTGGATTGGTCTCAAAATAACCTTAGGTAAATGATACCTGGGGATTGGCACGTTCTTCAGTATCCTCAATTTCAAAGAGCGATGCCTGCTCAAAACCTAGTCTAGTTGAAAAGAGCATACTTGGAAATGTCTCGCAGGCAGTATTGTATGTCATAACAGCATCATTATAAGCTTGGCGAGAAAAAGCAACTTTATTTTCAGTAGAACTCAATTCTTCAGTCAATTGCATCATGTTCTGATTTGCCTTTAAATCTGGGTAGGACTCCGCTAGAGCAAACAGACGACCCATAGTGCCAGTCAAAACTGATTC
>CAWWAV010000271.1:0-2221 GCA_963934935.1 uncultured Anaerolineales bacterium | reverse complement strand
ATAACGACTATGCTTTAACTGTAGATGCGCAAGATATATCAGGTTCTCAAACTATTCCGCTAGTGTTACTAGTTGGACCAGATACTCAAGGAGCATCAGAGATTTTTGCGGCTGCCCTACAGGATAAAGGCCGCGCCACCGTGATTGGGCAACCAACTTTAGGGCATGTTTTTGATTTCGACCATTTCATTTTACCTGATGGAGGCGAAGTGTTTTTTGCAAATTCCTCCTACGTGAGCCCATTAGGCAGAGATATCGGCGTACTGGGTGTAATGCCTGACGTGCTTGTACAATCAAGTTGGGACCAAGTCAGCGATGAGGAAAATTTCAAGTATGATCCAGTAGTCACACGTGCCAAACTTGAATTCACTCAATAGGATTGGCGATTACTGCAACACGATGACTATTGCCGGTAAAAGGCCAACAGGTCAATATAGTCAGTTGATCAGCTGCCGTGGGCGCAAAGTATTCTAAGTTGACCAACTTCTGAGTCGAGTTTATATTATTCTCCTCAAATATATCGACATACTGTACAACATACTTAAGTGTTTTTATATTATTTGTCACTATAACCTCATCTCCTGATTTCAAACGATCTAGTCCGCGAAAAACGCTACCATTCACATTATGGTGACCATAGAAAACTGCATTGCTACCAGTACCAGGTATAGAACTGCTTACAAGAAAGCCTGCAGCATTACCCGGAGAGTGCCATAGCACCCTTTTGCCTGAAGATGACATTTCAGTATGCCAGCCTACTGGCACTACTTCTGCTTCAATACCTATAACAGGAATTCTGATTTGTAGTGGTAATTCGTCACCAAATTGTTGAGACGCCAAATCAGCAAGCTCACTTGGAACTGGAACGAAGCTACTCTCCTGAGATTCAGATAGTGGTTCATCAATTTCCTGTAATTGATTACCAATGATTGGAATGACCAGACGTTCGCCAGGTTGTAAATTCTGGGGATTTATAGTGGGATTAGCCTCGATCAGTTCCTGTAATGCTAATCCGAATTTTTGCGCTATTTTCATTAGCCAGTCTCCTGGCAGTATCTCATAAATGAATGGCTCAAGTGTAGCTTCTACAGGTACGATGGCAGTTGCAGGAACAGTTAGCACATTTGTTGTACCAACTATAGTATCTACCTCGTCTGAATCCATGACAGGCGGAGTTGACAATATAGCAACAGGCAAGGGTGTATGAGTCACTACTGTGATTGCAGGAACCACTAGGTCCCTTTTATCAACTACAACAGATGATTCAGATGGTTCCGTAGAACTGCAACAAATGAGAGCAATTGTTGCAGATTGTATGATCAACAGTCTTGCAACAAAATTGCAGAGACCCAAGCTTCCTTTACTAAGAAACGTCAATATGCTCATTCAGTAAACAAACTGCTATGGTGCGAATGGGAAATAAACGCGTACGTTGTGCGAGATTAGTAACGATTTCTAAGTCGCCACTGTAGTAGTACACCTCCACTCAGTAGAAGTACAACTGCAACAACACCTAAGGCCAACAATACATATGTCATTGTACCCGTGACCGGTAATGCAGTTGGTACACGCGCAGCCACAGCCCAAGTAGAAAACTGAGTGACATCAACACATATTTGCTGAGCAGTATTATCCACCACACGATTAGATGTTATAGCACCTTCATCATTTAACCCAGGGTTCCGTACTATCTCTAGATTAGTAGTATCACCACCAGCAGCAAGTAATTGTCCGGCAGTATAATCAAAGCACATCCGAACCGGATTCGCACTAAAGTCACTCAGTACATTACCACCAGCATCACGTACTGTGACTTCAACTACTGTATCCACAAGAGAGAAACCAGCACCTATAGTAGGTGTCTCTCCAACAGTAAGAGGACTGATAGTTGCTATAGTTCCATCAGATACAGCACCAGGCGGGAAAGTAAGCGTTATACCAGAGCTAACATTACTGACTGTACCTCCACTAGAACTCATTGCACCCTGTATCTGACCAACAGGCGTAGCTGTCGCAGCTGCTGTTGGTGCGGTTGTCGGAACCTGTGAAATACCAAAGTCTACTCGCCCACCTTCTGCATTAGTGTAACAGCTATCCCCAGATATCCACATAGATTGATTTACGTGTACTCCAGTTACACTATACCCGGTCGGCGGGTCTATACAAATTGTATCTCCTGAGAGTGTTACATAATCAGCCCCACCACCAAAACTATTTCCAC
>CAWWAV010000270.1:0-2243 GCA_963934935.1 uncultured Anaerolineales bacterium | reverse complement strand
CACCTTCATCATCTAGGACAGTATTCAATGCACACGCCAATTCATTTAAATCTGGTATATGACATAATACATTTGACCCTACAATCAATTGCGCAGGGTTATAGTCCACAACCAATTTGTCTGCAAGATCTGAATTAAAAAACTCTGATATAACTTTTAAACCTTTGTTTCTTGCAACTTCAGCCACATTAGATGAAGGTTCTATACCAATAGTATTGGAGGAATAACCTGATATCTTTTCCAGCAAAATACCATCATTAGAACCTATTTCTATAACCGACAATTTGTCATCATAGAAAATTTCATTTGATATTATATTTGCTAGAGCAGCAAAATGTTGGTCCATCACATTGGATATTGATGAAAAATATGCATAATTATCATGAAACAACATATTTGGGTCTACAGTGTCAATTAATTGGACCATGAAACAAGATTCGCAAAAACCCGTGTACAAATTAAAAGTATATTCTGGCTCTGACAACTGCTCAGATGATAGAAAAGCATTGGCAATAGGCATGCTTCCAAGATCCAAAAAAGGACGCAAGGTTGGTTGATCACAAAGCCTACATGTATGATTCTCTATGGACGATATGGATTCGTTCATAAAATTGGTGTTCCTCCTATGCAGAATTATAGCGTAATGCTCGAAGTATTTTCTTTGTCAGTCTGTGTCAGTCCACTAACAAAGACAAAAACATAAAACTAAGTACGTGTCACCTTACATATTACAAGTATGCCCAATTTACAATATGTTCTGCCACAATATCAACTTCAGTGGACAATAATTCGGGATACATTGGCAAACTCAAAATGCTGTCAGCAACTTTTTCAGTATGGATCAAATTACCGGAAGAAACAACACGTCCCTGATAAGCAGGTTGCTTATGTACAGGCACCGGATAGTGTATACCAGTTCCTATTCCAAGACCCAGTAAATGTTTTCGTAACTCATCACGTTTTGCTGTCTGAATCACATATTGGTGATAAACATGTTGAACGCCTTTTTGCACGTATGGAATATTCACAGACGACTTATCAAAAATCTTACTGTATCTTTCTGCATGAAATCTTCGTTGTTTATTTTCTGCATCAAGACTAGCTAATTTGACCCTGAGAATTGCAGCCTGCAAGGGGTCCATCCTACTATTTATACCTGGAATATCACTTACATATCTTTTTGTCCAGCCATATTCTCGTAAGCTGTAAACTTTTTCCACAAGATCTGTATCATTAGTAAGAACAGCTCCAGCATCACCTAAAGCACCAAGGTTTTTGGTTGGATAGAAACTGAAAGCACTTATATGACCCCAGGTGCCTGCTCCCCGCTCATCCTGAGATGCACCATGGGCCTGAGCACAATCTTCGATAACAAACAATTCATTATTATCAGCAATTTTCCGTATTGATTCCATGTCTGCAGGATGACCATAAATATGTACAGGAACTATAGCCATAGCACGTCCATTGTAAGACTTTGATACCGCAGTCTCTAAGCAATTTGCGTCCATATTGTAAGTGTCTGGATCAATATCGATCAATATAGCTTGCGCACCCGTACGCTCAATAGCAGCGACTGTAGCTACAGCTGTATGGCTGACTGTAAATACAATGGTGTCAGCACCAACACCACAAGCCCTCAATGCTAACTCAAGTGCATCTGTGCCAGAAGCAACTCCAGCCGCATAATTAACACCAACATACTCGGCAAATTCCTTTTCAAATGATGAAACTTCTTCGCCCATGATGTATCTACCACTATCAAGCACACGAGTTATGGCACCATCTATTGCAGCTTTATGAGCACAATAATTAGCATAAGGATCAGTTTGGGGTATATCAACCATTCAGCTCACTCTCCATTACATAAGATATAATTATTGTTGCCGGTCACTAAAATCAATCTATGAATTCCCTCTGCCACAACTCCAACACAAGTAAAGCCCATACTTTCATATATGACCCTTTACCATTCTCAAAGTCGCTACGCAATCTCCTTACAGCACCCGGATCGAAAATACCGCGTCTACTCACTGTATCTGACGACAAGGCCTCAGACACTATAGGCTCCAAATCATTGAGCATCCAGGATCCGACCGGCATAAAAAACCCCTGCTTCTTGCGCTCCAAAATCTGTTTGGGCAACACGTCCACCAACGCATCAGTTAACACAACTTTTGTTGGTCCAGCAAATTTTCCCGCATACGAATTGCCGAGCTTCATTGGACCTGGAATACTAGCGG
>CAWWAV010000269.1:0-2266 GCA_963934935.1 uncultured Anaerolineales bacterium | reverse complement strand
ATCAGTGCTGCTCGGACTACTACCACCTCTTATATACCGACGCCTAATCGATACCACATTACCAAATAAAGACTATACCGAACTCAATTTATTGGCTCTCGCAATGATCGCCGCACCTATATTGTCCGGCATTATTCAAGTTGCACAACGTTACCAAAGCTCAACTGTAGGCGAAGGCCTGATTCGCGATCTCCGCCAAACACTTTATGGCCACATGCAACAAATGTCTTTGCGCTTCTTTACCAACACAAAGACTGGGGAAATAATGGCTCGTCTAAACAACGATGTGGTCGGAGCTCAACGTGCTGTAACCGGCACGTTAATAAGCATAATAACCAACACAACTCGCGTCATCTTCACGTTATCCATAATGCTTACTTTAAACTGGCAGCTAACCATCATCAGTATCGCAATATTACCTCTCTTTTTAGTGCCCGCACGTAAAGTTGCAAACCGCCTGAGGGACATCACGCGACAATCATTTGATCTCAATGCTGACATGAATATCCTTATGAACGAAACCCTCAACGTTAGCGGAGCTCTTCTCATGAAGTTGTTTGGACGCCAGTCAGATACATACAACAAGTTCAAACTCAGAAGCAATGCTGTTGCAGATATTGGTGTGCGATCAGCTGTAATTGGCCGCTGGTTCTTTATGGCATTAGGCGCAATTAGCGCCACCGGTACCGCACTCGTATTTTGGTATGGAGGCCACCTAGTCCTAACAGGAGTTTTTACGATTGGAACAATCATCGCATTCGCAGCTTACTTGCGTGATCTTTACGGTCCGATCAGCTCATTGGTAAACGCCCGAGTAGACTTTACAACATCAATGGTTAGTTTCGAGAGGGTTTTCGAAGTGTTGGATCTACCACATGAAATCTCCGACTCCGACAACGCACATGACCTGTTTAAACCCAACGGCCAAATACGCTTTGACAAAGTCTATTTTTCTTATGACTCACACTCCGAATCTAATGGCCTTAGTCCATCACAATCGCTATCCAACATAAACCGTCCCTACGCGCGACGCCGCGACATGTATGCCACTAGTACCCAAACCGATCCGCCAAACAAAGCAATATCTGAACATTCATGGACGCTTAACAATATCAATTTCACAATTAAGGCGGGTCAGCTAGCAGCCTTAGTTGGTCCTAGTGGTGCCGGCAAAACTACACTCACCTATTTACTACCTAGACTTTACGATCCAACCGATGGATGCATACACATAGACGAACTTGACATCAAAGATATTACTCTCGAATCGTTATCCCAAACAATTGGAATGGTAACCCAGGAAACCTATTTGTTTCACGACACGTTGGAAGAAAATCTAAGATACGCTAAACCGGAGGCCACATCCCTAGAAATAACTGAAGCGTGTACAGCCGCAAATCTGACCGAATTTATTGGCTCTTTGCCAGATGGATTAGCAACAATCGTCGGCGAGCGAGGCTACAAACTATCTGGCGGCGAAAAACAACGAGTCTCTATAGCACGCGTAATTCTCAAAGATCCACGTATCCTTATACTCGATGAAGCCACATCATCCCTTGACTCACGTTCCGAAGCACTAATTCAATCAGCCCTTAAACCACTCTTTATTGGCCGAACTAGTCTCGTCATAGCTCATCGGCTGTCAACAATACTAGCAGCAGATATTATCATTGTAATCGAAAACGGTACTATCGTTGAAAAGGGATCTCATCAAGATCTGCTCAAGAGCAATGGTCTATATGCTGAATTATATAATACACAATTTCATGGTAAGAAATAATACTACATTCGTAATTGGCTATGCCTATACGCAGTTATATTACCGTATACTATGACCAGTAACGAATCGACAGGGCTTTATATACACATTCCATTTTGTCGTCTGAAATGTTCATATTGTGATTTCAACACATTCGCAGGTATGGATCCATTAATACCCTCATATATTGACGCGATATGCGCTGAGATAAAGCACTATCAAAACGACAGCCAAGTATCTATTGGAACCATATTCTTCGGTGGCGGCACCCCGTCAATATTACACCCAGATTCCTTCGCTAAAATACTTGAATCAATAAACTGTACATTTGCATTACATACAAACCTAGAACTAAGTCTCGAAGCAAATCCCGGCACCTTAAACAAAGCCTATCTCGACTCATTAAAAACCCTAGGGTTTAATCGCATCTCTATAGGAGCTCAGTCCGCTATCACGCACGAATTACAAACTCTAGACAGGTTGCATACTTACAATCATGTAATTAAA
>CAWWAV010000268.1:0-2268 GCA_963934935.1 uncultured Anaerolineales bacterium | reverse complement strand
TGACGACCAATTTCAACCGGGATTTACTCACTGGGGTTCTTTTGCTGAGTTTGTATCAATTGGGCGTGCAGACGTCAATATTGTAGCGCTTCCGGATGAGATTGGTTTTGTTTCTGCAGCTAGCTTGGGCTGTCGTTTCACCACCTCGTATAGAGCAGTGGTCGACCAAGCTGGTGTGGCTCCCGGTCAGTGGGTGGTAGTACATGGATGTGGAGGAGTGGGGTTATCGGCAGTAATGATTGCGTCTGCCCTTGGTGCCCAGGTGATAGCGGTCGATATTTCAAAACCGAAGCTTGAACTTGCGCGTAGTGTTGGTGCACACTGTACTATCGATGCTTCAGAGCAAAATGATGTGGTGGAGAGTGTACAGCAACTTAGTGGCGGAGGACCACATGTCTCAATTGACGCTCTGGGCAGCACAATTACATGTCAAAATTCTATAGCTTGTCTACGTAAGGGCGGGAAACATATCCAAATCGGATTGCTTACTGGCGATGAGAGTAGACAGCTTGTGACAATGGATGCTGTGATTTCTAAGGAACTGCAAGTAATTGGAAGTCATGGTATGCAAGCCCATCGCTATCCTAATATGTTGAAGATGGTGCAGGAGGGATTGGTTAGGCCGCAAGAGCTAGTGGGAGAAACAATCAGTCTAGATGAAGTGCCTTCGTATTTACCCGCGATGCCCGAATTTAAGTCGGTTGGCCTGACTGTTATAGATAGGTTTTGAGTAGATAGGAAATTGTAATAGTTAGGGTAATGGAGGGCATCCTGGCGGGCAAATCCCATCCGGAATATTTTGCCCTGGAATGTTGACAGGAGCATCTGCTGATGCGATAGCAATTGCCCAACCCCAATTTTCAGTGTCTGATATTTCAAATGCTACTGACCCTGGCGACATTTGCGGAGTAGCGGACATTGAAAAATTTTGTTCTGGACTTACGGTGAACATTTGGGACTTCCTTTGACCGTTTTGTTCATGGAATACTATATGGAAACTAGCTGGGCCTCCTATGCTTGCGACAATTGCGCGCCAGTTAGTATCTAAAGAAATAACCTCAGTAGTAGTGCTGTCATTACCCTCGGTGCTGTATATAACATCTGCTTCGTCAAAACCAAGTGAAGTACTGTCTAGATAGGCTGTACCGCTGAGGTCCTTATCGCGGATGCCATCATAGAGTAAGACATCAAGAGGGTAGTCGCCAAATGGGTTCTCGGATGAGTTTATCATCCAACCCATACCGGTTGGAACTCCTCGTCCTCGGTTCCAGTCATGACCGTAGCTGGGACTATTCCAGCCTTCCGAAGGATTTCTATATAAATCAGAAAATTGAGTCACTATTTCTTCTGTGAATATTGCGGGTGCGTAAACATCCCATGGTCCGGCCTGATCCCTCATTAGTGAGAAAGCTATATGCGGTGAATTTGGTCCGTGGAGGCGGTCAGCAAATGGTGATACGTACATGTATCCGATTATTTCACCCTTTTTTACCAGTTGATTATCTTCAACCAGGATAAAGTCTTCAAAAAAGTTTTCAGGTTTGTTGTGGAGAATTACGTATGGTTCCATGCTGTATAGAAAATTTATATTGTAGCCTTCATGAGTGGCAACTCTAATAGCAATTGTGTAGCCAACGTGCCACCAGGGCGGATTGTAATTTGTGTGGTCTATCACATTAAAGTACGGATAATTGGGTGGGTCAGATAGTTGAATGATGCCATCAGCCACTGCATATATGGGTGGATAATCTGATGGCTGGGATGCATTGAGCCAACGCTCATCTGAATTTGAAAAATATACTTGGGCATCATTATGTGGCTTTGGACTACGTTGGCCTACATGTGGATGGCCAGCGATTATGTCCTCGAAATCGACTAAGAAACGATCAGATTTATTGTTTGCAAAATAGCTTATGTCAGGCAAGTCGATAGAGCCTGAGATCATTTCTTGTAATACTTTCTCAATGGTTTTCGAGGCGGTGTTCGTATCAAGAGTTGCTGATTTGATTTGAGGTTCATCGGATGGTAATGGATCGGCAGTTGCTGTAGAGGCAGTTTGCGGGTCTGTCGGTTGAATATTAGGTATTGGTGTATTTGTTGGTGTTGAGGCGATTGTTTCGATGGAAGATATAGATTCTGTCAATGTCGGTATGGATGTACTTACCTCTGGGATGTTGACAGTAGTAGCAAGTGTATTTGTTGCAATTGCGTTGGCTTCATCTGGTGGCGGTGTTGCCAGGCTTGGACTTTGTCCGCAAGCTGATATCA
>CAWWAV010000267.1:0-2282 GCA_963934935.1 uncultured Anaerolineales bacterium | reverse complement strand
TGAACGTCCTAAAGCAAATAAAACTGGAAACATGTCAACCGGGAATCCCATAGCTTGATAGATAATTCCACTGTAAAAGTCTACATTGGGATATAGGCTGCGTGATATGAAGTAGTCATCTTCTAGAGCAATGCGCTCAAGTTCTAGTGCAATATCTAGTAGTGGGTTTCCACCTGTTACCTCGAGAACTTTCTCAGCCACATTTTTAATTATTCGTGCGCGCGGATCATAATTTTTGTATACCCGATGCCCAAATCCCATCAAGCGGAACTTCCCATCTTTTACCTGGCTAATATAACCCGGGATTTTATCCAAATCTCCTATCTCAGTCAGCATTCGGAGCACAGCTTCATTGGCCCCACCATGAAGCGGGCCATAAAGGGCAGCGGCTGCTCCAGCCATAGCACTACAAGGATCTGAATAGCTAGAACCAATATTGCGCATGACTGATGTTGAACAGTTCTGCTCATGATCGGCGTGTAATATGAACAATACATCAAGAGCTTTAGCCAAAGTAGGGTTTACTTGATAATCGCTTTGATTCATGTAGTCCATCATGTATAGTAGGTTTTCTGTGTAACCCAGCGAACTGTCTGGGTAGTTATATGGTCTACCAATACGCCGTCGGTAAGCAAAAGCTGCAATAGTGGGGAGCTTGCCCAATAGACGCCATACTTGCTTCTGTCTCGAGGTCTGATTGTGAATATCCTTTGCATCTGGATGTAAGGTAGACATAGCCGCAATAGTGCCAATAAGCATACCCATAGGATGGGCATCGTACCGAAAGGTTTGCATTAGTTTAGCCAAATTTTCGTGAATATAGGTATGGTGCATTACTCTTTCTTCCCAATTCTCAAGCATTTCTCTATTGGGTAATTCCCCGTATATGAGTAGATAAGCGACTTCTAGAAAAGTGCTATGTTCAGCTAATTGCTCTATCGGATATCCACGGTACATGAGTATGCCCTTATCCCCATCAACGAATGTTATCTCGCTATTGCAAGATGCAGTATTTGTATACCCAGGGTCGTATGACATCATGCCAAAATCGTCTTTGTTCACCTTTATCTGGCGCAAATCTAAAGCGTTTATAGTGTTATTTTCAACCGCAATTTCGTAAGTGGTGTTTGTACGATTATCAGTGATTGTTAGGGTTTCATTTTTCATTTAATTAACTCGCATTTGTGACATCCATAGTGAATTTGGCTAAACTCAGTTGTATCGAATTGGTTTTGTATAACCAAGATCATCGCTCGGACAATCCTACCGTGATTATACAATTAACTAAGTATAGATGACAGACAATCTTAAATATTACATTTGCGTTGTATCATAGAGTATTGTACACTTTGAATTTAATTGGGAGGCATCTAAATGGCATCAAGTGGTCGTGAAAAAGCATTAGAGACAACACTTTCTCAGATACAAAAGCGTTTTGGCGAGGGAGCATTAATGCGCATGGGAGATGCTTCCACCTTGCACGTGGAATCGATTTCTACGGGTTGTATTTCGTTGGATATTGCCTTGGGAATTGGTGGTATTCCTAGAGGTAGGGTTACTGAAATATATGGACCTGAGTCTTCTGGTAAAACAACTCTCTGTCAGCATATAGTTGCCGAGTCCCAAAAAGTAGGGGGTGTTTGTGCCTTTATCGACATGGAGCATGCTTTAGATCCTAGTTATGCGGCTAAAGTAGGTGTTGATATCGAGAATATGTATATATCGCAACCTGATACCGGTGAACAAGCATTGGAGATTGCAGATTCGCTGGTGCGTTCGGGTGCAATTGATGTAATAGTGGTTGATTCTGTAGCTGCTTTAGTGCCTAGAGCTGAGCTAGAAGGTGATATGGGTGATGCGACTATGGGAAATCAGGCGCGTTTGATGAGTCAAGCATTACGAAAACTATCCGGGGCCATCAAGCAGTCAAATACTGCAATGGTGTTTACCAATCAGCTTCGGCAGAAAATAGGAGTCATGTTTGGTAATCCAGAGACCACTACCGGTGGCCAAGCCCTCAAGTATTACGCGAGTGTCCGATTAGATGTGCGACGCCTGCAAGCCATCAAAAGTGGTCAGCAAATTGTCGGAAATCGTGTTAGAGTACGTGTGACGAAGAATAAAGTTGCACCACCCTTCAGGCAGACAGAATTTGACATTATGTACGATGAAGGAATTAGTAGAGCAGGCGACTTGCTTGACTTAGGGGTTGAACATGAGGTTATTGACAAGCGAGGAGCTTTTTATAGCTTTGGTGATACTAGGTTGGGCCAAGGGCGCGA
>CAWWAV010000266.1:0-2288 GCA_963934935.1 uncultured Anaerolineales bacterium | reverse complement strand
CGCCTGGCCAAGTATCTAATTTAGCGATATTTTCCATCCCATGTCCATACACATTCATTGCAAGGTTGTAATCAATGTCCATATATGACTTGCCGCGCCAATATAATGTGACTTGCAACGAATCATCTGCAGTAATAGTATTATTGAGCACGGAATAACCTACGAGTTCAATCTCCCCATTAAAAGTAGCCCCACTAACTATCATATCTGCAGGAATCTCTTCGTATGCAATATATTTTGGCACATTGTAGCTAGGTGCAATATATAATTTCACCATCAAAAGAGATATAATTAGTAAAACAATAACTACAGTAATGGAAATTACTTTTTGTAATTGTTGTCCAAATAGCGAAATCATTCCCGCACCTAAATACGTACTGAGAACCGTCACCGCGATTATTGCCAGCCTACCTTGCGCAGCATGTTGATTCAAGGACCAATAAACATTTCCAACAAGAGTAAAAAATATAAAGGCACCTGCTAAAACATGTGTTATATGGACTGTTTTTATATTTGCACCAGACAAGTACCTCCTAACAATTGATACAATTCCACCACTCACGGCAATCAAAACTAATCCATTTATGGTAGCAAAAAACCATTTGCCAGGAATTATGTTAAAAGCTCCAAATATTCCCCACAGGGAATACCACCAACCTCTCCATTCCGATATTAATTCGTCCCAAGTTGGTGGTCCCGTTCGTACAAAACCGTATATTTGTGCCATCATGTTAGTACCTAGAAAATCATCATACAAAATCAAATTCCTATAAAACCACCAGCCAGTCAATACTAATACACATGATGCAATAATTAACCCTTCTCGGAATGTTTGAAACCAGCTACCAGAATGTTGTTTTCTCCATATAAGATATATGACGACAACTGGCATCAACAGAAGTGCAGACAGTTTAGTGAGAATTGCCAATCCAATAAGTAAGCCTAACAACCAGGGTGCAAATTGCCGTTGTAATAATTTGCTTGGAAACCATGATGGAATCAACACAGCATTGTTATCAAGATTAACTACTAGAATAAGAGTGTAAATTATAAGTGAAGCCAAAAACCAAACACCATTGTCATTGTTCACTGATGCACTAATGAAAACAAACATAGGGTTAAACGCAGTAAGCGATGCTGCCAGAATTGGTAAGGTAACCTGCCCTGGGAAAAGAGCTTTGGCAACAAAGTATGTCAGTGCCACAGTTCCACATCCTAACAATATGGAAAACCACCGGAGTAAATGCACAGCCAGAGCAACACCAGTCAAGGGAAATTCCTCAAGACTAGTATGACGAAACATGTTTACATTTGTGGTAGTTCCTGGAACACCTATTTGACCAAAAGGATTATATGAATAACGACTGATAGAATCAAAATCATCAATCCAAGAAATCAATCCTGCACCAATCAAATAGTAGAACGGTGGCTGGCTACCTTCTTGTCTATACGTAGTAATTTCTCCAGCCTGTTGTATAGGCAAACCACGACCAGACGCAATTTCTCTTACAACTCCATAGTGCCACGCTTCATCAGAAGCCTCAAAAATCGGGGTTGATTGATTGTACGCAAATGCAACACCTACAAACAATAGTAGCAACAGTCGTAAAGGAGTGTATGACTTCATAATGTTGGCAAAAATATCAGCATAAGGAATAGAAACACATCAGTTCCAGAGACGGACTGTTTTTGACATTATACAATTTCAGATACTAATTAGAGTTGATGAAGCAGGCTAATTCGTGGCCAGGGTCCATAAGCACCCGTACTGGAGTCGCGGGTGCAATGCGAACAGTATGTCTTTGCAAACTATGTATGAAGCGCCCTGATGGAAGGCGTACACGATAAACATTGACCATACCTCTGTACTCTCTTGTCAACACTATTGCTCCAGACGTTGGATCAGGAGCAATACGTACATCATCCGCTCGCACTGCTACTTCAACTTGATCACCCACCTTAACAGGATGTGTTGACTGCAACAAGCCAATCTCGGTTTGAACACCTTCAGTAGTAACTTCCCCAGGAAGGAAATCTGTTTCGCCCATGAAAGTAGCTACAAAACGAGTAGCAGGATTACCAAAGACATCGCCAGGATTGCCCACTTGCTGGATGCTGCCTTGGTGCTGCACAGCAATACGATCTCCCATAAACAAAGCCTCTTCCTGATGATGAGTCACAAATATTGCAGTAGCTCCACTCATTCTAAGAATAGCTCTAACTTCATTGCGTACATGCACTCTCTGCCCACTATCAAGATTAGAGAACGGTTCATCCAAGAGTAATAC
>CAWWAV010000265.1:0-2305 GCA_963934935.1 uncultured Anaerolineales bacterium | reverse complement strand
TTGGATCTAATTCAAGATGTTCGGAACACGTGGCAGTTCTACAGAGATCGACGACCTGATATGTATGGTGGTATAGTGGCATCCTAATGAGATAATTGTTAGGATTTAGATTGTTATGCTGAACATTCGATAGTGATTACAAAAGTGGAGACACTGTCACGGTTTTTCGACATCTGTGTTATGCATGGAGGATTACAATGAACAAAAATGAAATTCTTGCAAAACAGGAAGAGTATTTGTGGCCTAATCACCTACTCTACTATACTGACCCATTGCCACTAGATCATGGTGACGGATTATATGTTTGGGATGTAGATGGCACCAAGTACCTTGATTTTTTTGCAGGTATTCTTACTAATAGTGTTGGTCACAATCATCCATTAGTTGTTGAAAGAATACGTGAGCAAATTAGCAAACTAGTGCACTCTTCTACACTTTATCCGAATGAAAATCACGTAAATCTGGCGGAGAAAATAGCATCTATTGCACCTGGAGAACTACAAACCTCATTTTTTACTAATTCAGGTACAGAAGCTAACGAAACTGCGGTTATGCTAGCTAAAGCCTATACTGGTGAGCAGGAAATAATTGCATTACGGCATGGATATAGTGGACGGTCCGCTTTGGCTATGGGACTTATGGGGCAATCTGAGTGGCGAATAGGATCTAGCCAGATACCTGGAATAAGTCATGCTATTAATCCATATTGCTATCGATGCCCATTGAAAATGACCTATCCGGAGTGCGGAGTTGCATGTGCGGAAGACATAGAAGATGTAATAAAGACAACCACTTCGGGACGTATAGCAGGTTTTATGGTGGAACCAATACAAGGTGTCGGTGGGTTCATCACTCCTCCGAAGGAATATTTTAAAATAGCATCAGAAATAGTTGAGCATTATGGTGGTTTATTCATATGTGATGAGGTACAGACTGGATTTGGACGTACTGGACAACATTGGTTTGGTATTGAACATTGGGGTGTAGAACCAGACATAATGACTATGGCAAAAGGTATAGCTGGTGGGATGCCTATGGGTAATACAATCACAACTCTTGAGATTGCATCTGAGCTAGTTGGTAAAGGAATGTCTATTAGCACGTTTGGTGGTAATCCGGTATCCTGTGCTGCTTCTCTGGGTACTATCGAGGTTATGGAAACAGAAGCTAACCCTAACCATGTTGATGGTGTGGGATCACGTCTGCAATCAGGATTAGACCAACTCTGGAAAAAATATCCCCTTATAGGTGATGTGCGTGGCAAAGGATTGATGCAAGGTATAGAACTGGTGAAAGATCGTAAAACTAAAGAGCCAGCACCAGATGCTGTTGCCAAGATTTTCGAACAGACTCGAAAGTATGGATTGTTAATAGGTAAAGGTGGCCTTTACAGTAATGTGCTGCGGATTTCACCGCCTCTTACTGCTACTAACGATCATGTAGATGAGGCTCTTGTAATTTTGGACCATGCCTTCGCTAAAGTGCAGGAGGAGTTTTAGGTTTTATGATCTTAGTGACCGGTGCTGCCGGTAAAACGGGTCAGGTGGTCGTTCGAGCTTTGTTGGATAAAGGACAGGCTGTCAGGACATTAGTTCGAAATGAAAAACAGTGCGAACTAATGTCTTCACTTTATGACACTGACATTGTCATAGGAGACATGAGTGTAGAATCTGTGGTAAGCAACCTATTTGAAGGTATAAGAGCTGTATATCATATTTGTCCTAATATGCATCCTGATGAGCTTAACATTGGACTGGCAATGATATCAGCCGCTAAAAATGCTGATGTGACTCAATTTGTGTTTCATTCTGTTTTGCACCCTCAAGTTGAGGCAATGCCTCATCATTGGCAAAAGATGCGTGTGGAGGAGGCTCTCTTTGCTTCTGGGATCCCATTTACGATACTACAGCCTGCAGCATATATGCAAAATATTCTGGTTGAATGGAAAAACATACAACAGGAAGGTATTATACGTGTACCATACTCACCTGATTCTAAGGGTAGTCCGGTCGATCTAAATGATGTAGCTGATGTAGCTTCACTGGTATTAAGTGAACGGGATCATATTGGCGCAATCTATGAGCTGTGTGGTCCAGATATATTGACCTATCAAGAGCAGACCGCAATATTGAGCGAATATATTAATCGCCCTATACGTGTGGAACAAATAAGTTTAGACGAATGGAAAGCTCTGGCTTATGGGGCTGGTTTGAGAACCTATTCAGTCGAATCTCTTTTGAAGATGTTTTTATATTACGACCTATATGGTTTTTGGGGTAGCTCACTTGTGTTAAGCACTTTGTTA
>CAWWAV010000264.1:0-2313 GCA_963934935.1 uncultured Anaerolineales bacterium | reverse complement strand
GAGAGATCAAATGATAGAGTTGCAGAAGTAGCAACCAAGGTGGAGTGCCAAACTATATTGAATATACAGGGTGATGAGCCATTGGTGCACCCACAACTTATACGGGATGTGGTGAATGAACTTGATAACAACCCCACTTATCAATGTATTAATCCAATTGCAGAGCTTACATCTGAAGAGGAAATGCAGTCACCTAATACCGTCAAAGTAGTGTCCAATTTGCAAAATCGAGTGGTTTATTTTTCGCGATATCCTATTCCATCGGCTCTGGTAAATGTACGTAGTTATCCCGTTATGAGGCAAGTGCCAATATTAGGTTTTAGGTCGGAATTTTGTATAAGATTGACCGAGCTAAATCCTGGTCCACTCGAATTACAGGAAGGAATTGATTTGCTAAGAGCAATCGACCATGATTTGCCTGTGCATGCTATGGAAACTGAGTTTCAGACGTTTGGTGTGGATACAGAAATGGATAGGCTAGTTGTGGAAGAACGCTTGAAAGCAGACAATATTACTAGACGCTACATGGATTTGTAACAGATCTATTTTCACACATAGTTGATGGAAGAATTAAAAGACCAGTTGAATGATTTGTTGGAAATTGCCAAGCATGCGGCAAGCGAGGCTGGTCAATTCTTGGTAAGCTGTCCTCCTGAATCCCGCTTCGTTGAAAAGCATTTGCTTAGAGATAGTAAACTGCTAGCTGATAGGGAATCAGAAAAAATAATTCTAGATGTTTTAAGTTCACAATCGGATTATTCTATTTTGACCGAGGAGAGAGGTTTGGTGCAAAACTCATCAAAGCCTGCATCTAACGATCCTTTTTGGGTGGTAGATCCATTGGATGGAAGCGTGAATTTCTCGAGATATATGCCTATGTGTTGTACATCAATAGGGCTTTGGAGTGGAAGTGATCCTATTCTTGGTGTTGTGTATGATTTCAATCGTGGAGAGATCTTTTCCAGTGTAGCCAACAGTAATGCTTCTCTTGATGGCAAACATATTAAGGTCAGTGAAACAAGCAATATCCAAGATGCTATATTGTGCACTGGTTTTCCGGTGAACACAGATTTTTCAAACCGAAGCCTTTCAGATTTTGTGAAGCATATATCTGATTACAAGAAAATCAGGCTTATGGGTTCTGCTGCTCTTTCGTTAGCTTATGTTGCTTGTGGTAGGGTAGATTCATATATTGAAGAGGATATTATGTTGTGGGATGTGGCTGCCGGACTTGCTCTAATTCTCGGTGCTGGTGGGAGTTTTGATTTATCACCAGGTCGTCATAAGTGGTCTTATAAGGTGTATGCATCTAACAATAACATTACTAACAATGGTGTCTAGACTAAACTGCTATTTACAGAATTGTTTGATCCTGATTGTTTTGCGCACGTCTGGTAAATAACATTAGATGCACTATAAGTAACTAAAATTGTGAGCAAATTGATATTAGTCTCTGCTAAATCTAGTCCTTCTATAATAAATCGTTTTGTGCAGTCGCAAACTGCTTATAGCTGGATATATGCAGGCCATGACATTAGGTCAAGAATTCATTGGGAAAAACATCTTGATGCAGCGCAGATACGTATTAATATGGCTAATGAATTACAACAAGCAGCAGATGATTTGTCGGAGGACTTTAATGAATGGATAGATGACTTAGGGAAGACTCATAATTCTTTGGGTTGGTGGATTGGGCAAATATCGGAAAAGAATCCATTTGTATCGCCTCTATATTTTCATATTTGTTATTTGAAAATAATAATAGACAAGGTAAAAAAGTCTTCCGTGACAAATTGGCTGATTGTAGTGGAGAGTCACGGATTGCGCCGTGCTTTGAGTTTGTATGCTAAGGGTGCTGATATAGAATTGATTGAGATTGATAGATGGTCATCAGATTTAAATGCGGTTAGAAAATCTTGTGCTAGTATGATTTATGGACTGTGGTCGCGTATAGCACTAATAAGAAGTTGGCTGGCCTTGTGCAGAGTAATTCGCGCCTTGTGTGACAGACAGTCTCAAGGAGACTTAGTAGGTGATTATAAAGGCACTGTATTACTTCATTCTTGGCTCAGGGATGATAGTGTCAATGATCATGGGGAATTTGTCGATAGGTTTTTTGGTGTACTGCCGGATGATTTGCAGGCAAAAGGATATGATGTTAAATATTTTTTCCTTCCTCTTACTATTGTTACTAGGAAGGCAGCACTCTATGATTTGCTGGAGCCTCTGTCGGAGTCTGGACTGTTATTTCCGTCACATCTTTATTTGCACTTCATTGATGTTCTGAAAGCAATATTTTTTCCGTTAATTTTT
>CAWWAV010000263.1:0-2331 GCA_963934935.1 uncultured Anaerolineales bacterium | reverse complement strand
CATGGTGCTAGCGGAATGAAAACCTTAGAACACGTACTGGCTGATATTGAATGCGTAGCCGCTGACAAGGATCTAAAATTTGAACTTGAAACTAAGTTAAAAGATGGCACTGGTGCTCGGGTGTCAATCAGGTATGTCAAGCCTCAGAATAACATCATGTACACCCACATGCTTATAAATGGCATATCTAATTCGCCAAAAGGCTTAGCGGATGTTATTGAGGAGGAAGTAATCCTCGAAATAACAATACAGCATGTTACCAACAGGAGAAAGGAATACATGTGGCATGCCGACTGGACATGGAACAAGCATCTTGTAGATGATAAGAGCAAAAAGAAATCAGCTATCAAAAGCGCTATTCTAGATATAACACATGCTCTGAATGATAGACGTGCAAGATGAATTATCGTGGACGACCGCCTTATTGCCTGTACTTACTTCATACCGCAATGTGGGATCAACTATGTTAGCAATGGGTCTATAGTATGGAAAACAACACTACAGACACCACATGATAAGAGTGTTGACTTTACTGCTTTTTATCACATATTTATTGCTACCTGCATGTACTCCAGAATATGACACAATCAACGGATGCGAAGTTCGACCAAACACTACTTGCATCTCATTTGATCTAAATGGGGCAGATATGCGTGGAGCCGACTTGCGTGGAGCTAACCTGAGCGGAACTAGCTTGAATCGGGCTGACCTACGTGCGGCTAACTTGAGTGGGGCTCACCTGTATGAGGCTAACATGCGTAATGCTAGTCTGCATGGCGCTAACCTAACTAACGCTGATTTGCGTCAAGCTGACCTAAGTGGTGGATTTATTGGAGCTGACTTACGTGGGGCTAGCCTAAATAGGGCTGATCTGCGTGGGGCTAACTTGAGTGGGGCATTATACGACAAAGATACAGTGTTTTCCATATCCACTCCTAAAGGTTTCGACCCAGAGGCATCAGGGATGGTGCTGATGGAATGAAGACCATAGCTAAAGCAGTACAGAAACAGGCTATCTGACCGGCGATAATATCCGTAATATAATCACATGAACTACTCGACATCAACTTCTGCATCAATGTCTTGTTCTGCAGTACTCCACCATACATCATTATTCCAAACAAATCGCCAAGCCAAATATATCCCCACATACAAAGACACCAATGAACTGTCAGTGTAAGTTATGCCTATAAACGCACCAAAATTTATAAGCCCCATCCGAACCAGTCCAACCACAATCCAACTAGATATAAAGCGAGCAATATTTAGCCTACAACCTAGTGCGCCTTTATTGCCTATATCTCCCAACATAACCAGTTAATTCTCGGATAGTCTTCCAATAGTAAACAAAATTATCGAGAGTATCGCCAAAACCATGGCTATGGCTTGGTATTTGTTAAAACCCTCCCCTAATATAATAACTCCAACGATTACAGTAGTAGTTATTATTGAAAGTACCGCATATACGACATAATAGATTGCCCCATAATTTGTATACAACAGATAAAACCCTAAATATGTAGTGGCCATGCCAATCCCACCAATTCCTACCATCACAATATTACTTGACACAAAATTAACCGCTTGACCCGCCCTATAACTAATTGCAACTACTGCCACAATAACGGCACATACAAGTACAGCTCCTATGAGATACGAAAAGGAATTATTGGATAAACTACTTTTTCTTTGGCCATAAACAAACATTGCGTTACCCACCGCGGCCAACCCAGCAATCAATAATGCTTTATACATTAATCTCCTCCAATCCTCTTACCATCAATCTGCTATCAATTGGTTTAATATCGCAACTGTTAGAGAAAAGATCTAACAGGCATCTACATATACAAGACACCTATACCGCCCCATTGTCCCCAGCCACGTTTATCTTCCAAATCAATAAACTCACGGAACTTATATTTGCTCCGCAATTCATTCCAATATTTATCAACTTGTGTCTCAGGAAAGTTCGGATGATACAGAATGTCATGAAACGCTACAAGTCCTCCTTTACGTACAAGAGGAGAATAAAGTTCGAAATCCCTTTTCACAGCTCGGTAGCTATGATTTCCGTCAATAAATAGAAAATCAATTTTGGATGGGCCTAGTTTATCTATTAATTGATGTTTTGTCTCAATATTACCAGAATCGCCGCGCACTAAACTCACTTTTTGATTCTCTACAGCAAGCCCATACAGATACTTAGCAATTCTTTTTCCCGTCTTAGTTGTAGGCTTAAGATCTATACTTATGATATTAGCATCATCATTCGCCATCTGACACCAGAGCCACATAGTACCACCCTTAAATGTGCCAATTTCAACGACAGTC
>CAWWAV010000262.1:0-2333 GCA_963934935.1 uncultured Anaerolineales bacterium | reverse complement strand
AAGACATACCACTCGCTGAGGCTCAAAAGCACTGGCAAAAAACATTAACTGAATATGACATATACCGTCCACTATCGAGCGAAAATGTAGACCTTCATTTAGCCTGCGGTCGGGTAACTGCAGAGCCAATTTGGGCCTTGATATCAGCCCCACATTATCACTCTGCCGCTATGGACGGCTACGCAGTCCATTCATCTAATACCAATTCCGCAAGTGAAACATCGCCCGGATCGCTGCCAATCCCCAAAAACGCTCTGTATGTTGATACAGGAAATCCCATACCTATCTGGTCAGATGCTGTCATACCGATAGAGAATGTCCAAGTCACCAAATCGACTAACTCACACACTATACAATTCCAAAAATCAGCTTCGCCATGGCAGCATGTACGCACCATGGGAGAAGACATGGTTGCAAGCGAACTAGTCTTACCATCGAACCATCGTATTAGACCAGTAGACATTGGAGCCATAGCCGCATCCGGCCATCATCAAGTAACAGTACGGCGTCTAGCCCGTGTAGCCATCATACCCACCGGCGACGAACTTGTAGAGGTAGGTAGCGAGGTAGAGCCAGGACAAATCATAGAATATAACTCACTTATGCTTGCAGCTCAGGCACAGCAATGGGATGCAGTATCGACCCGATGGCCACCAGTGCCCGATCAGATGGAAGCAATTAGATCTGCACTTCTAAAAGCATCTGATAATCACGACCTAGTACTACTAAATGCTGGATCATCTAGAGGATCAAAGGATTATTCAGCGGAGGCAATATCAGAAATCGGTGTTGTGTTAGTGCATGGAATAGCAGTGCGACCTGGCCACCCAGTAATTCTAGGTCTAATCAATGCTACCCAAAAATCCAAAGTACCGACACCAGTAATTGGAGTGCCTGGCTATCCTGTAAGCACTGTTTTGACTGGAGAAATCTTAGTCGAGCCTCTACTAGCTCAATGGCAGGGAATATCATCATACGAGCCTCTCACTTTAAAGGCAACATTGCCTCGCAAAGTACTCTCCCCCGTAGGAGATGATGAATACATGAGAGTTGCAGTTGGAAATGTGGGTGGCAACATTATAGCAACCCCCCTTTCGAGAGGTGCAGGTGTGATTTCATCTTTGGTACGAGCTGATGGCATAGTTCGTATACCGCGCTTTTCCGAAGGGCACCCCGACAAATCCATAGTAAATGTCAATTTATACAGACATCCGGAGCAAATTAACCGCACGATAGTGATTATAGGATCGCACGATTTAACTTTAGACCTACTAGCACAACATCTTGCAAATAAATTCAAAGGATTAAGATTAGTCTCCGCCAATGTTGGAAGCATAAGTGGCCTGGTCGCACTCAGAAGAGAAGAATGCCACATTGCAGGATGCCACTTACTTGATCCATCATCAGGTGAATACAATCTGTCTTATGTAAAACAATATATGCCAGATACACCTGCTAAGATAATATCGCTAGTAGAAAGACAACAAGGCCTCATAGTAGCAAAAGGTAATCCAAAAAACATACTTTCAATAACCGATCTAGCACGTTCAGATATCAGATTCATCAATAGGCAGCGGGGGGCCGGCACACGAGTATTTTTCGATTATCAGCTCGGGATAAATGGGATGACACCCGATGATGTATCTGGATATACGCGAGAACAATATACACATCTTACTGTAGCAGCTGCCATAGCTTCAGGCACATCCGATGTTGGCTTAGGAATTCACGCTGCTACGATTGCCCTTGATCTAGATTTTATACCTCTGGCTACAGAAAACTATGACTTAATAATACCCCATACACACTATGAAACCGAACTCATCACACCGTTATTAGAACTGCTTAACGACCCAGTACTTCGTAAAGACATCTCAAAACTGCCGGGCTATTCTATTGCAAACATTGGATCCATAACCTGCGAAGATACTAGTACTCCATAATAGGAACTGGCGCAATGAGAAGGAAGAACAAAATCAAGCCAACAAAAGCAAGCAATCTTCGATAATCATCCAACTCAGTAATTTCATCAAGTACTTCCGGATGGTTTTGGCCAAATACGTATAGTAAACCAGCCCATATCCACCAACCTGACCAGACAAAATATCCTGCGACAGCTAATAGCACAACAACAAGCGGTCCCACCTTTTTTGCGGATTTGCCAAACAACGCATACAAAATATGTCCGCCATCTAACACTGGCACTGGCAACAAGTTCATCACGCCGAGCATTATACTCAGAATAGCAACGAAGCGAACAAAATTATCTGCACCCGCTCTGGCTGAATCACCTGCAACTTGAGCTATTCCTACTGGTCCAGATAAATGTTCCA
>CAWWAV010000261.1:0-2333 GCA_963934935.1 uncultured Anaerolineales bacterium | reverse complement strand
CAAGTGCTTCCATGAAATTCCAGCTTTCTGACTCAAGACCCCAACCTGTCTCCAAATTATTAAGGCCACATAACGTATACATTACTGTATCTAAGTCGGGGCATATATACAGACCCAAATGCTCAAAGTCATCAGCGGTATTAACTACAACAGTCAACTGTCCAGACTCCAGGACTGCTGCCAATCCTTGAGTCAATTTGGCACCACCCACTCCACCAGCTAAGGCTACAACTGAGCCTATAGCCACTTAGTAACCTCCGACAACGAAAGACGTGATGATGTCGTCTTACCATCTTCATCTGGATAACCTAAAGTAACTAGAGCTTGTGGATGCCAATTCTGTGGCAATTTTAAAGTATCTATCACTGTTTCTGCACAGAACAAAGGAGCACACCTCCAACAAGCACCTAATCCAATCGCATGAGCCGCCAACAACAGATTCTGTACTGCCATAGCTGTGCTCTGGACGGCCATAAGAAACTCAGCATTACTTCTATGTTTATCTATATATACGTCCATATCGGACATGCTTAAGCAAACTACAATAACTATTGGTGATCCCTCAATCAATTTTCGAGATTTAGATACATCACGTTCAATGATTTCTGGATCATCACCATCATTAGTGCGATCAAAACGCAGCTTATTTCCCATGGCATTAGCAAGATTTTCTTTCTGACAAGCATCTTGCAAAACTGCAAACCTCCAAGGTTGTTTATTGTGAGCAGAAGGAGCCCATGTAGCAGCTTCAAGCAACTTATGTAATGCATCATCTTGCACTGAATCAGTGAGATAACGCCGAATCGAACGCCGGCTTTTCAATACTCGCTCAAACAAGATGAACCCACCTAACTATATCGTGCATAACCTGTTAGCTTAACCCATAGACGAAACAAATTTAGGGACAAGCTTGTAAGTGACTCTGATTTCACCCTTATAACCGTCATACGGTCCACCTGTATATTTCATAGAAAGATGATCTATCATTTCACGCGCACCTTCTTCAGTGATTTCGACCACACTACCGCGTATCTGGATATAACGATATGGATTTTCAGGATCTGAAATAGCCATCGCTACTAAACCACTACGACGCATGACTCTGTCTTTTACCCTATCACGAGCACTGTTCAAAACAATATATTGACCATCATAATCAAACCACAATGGTGTTACGTGAGGAGTACCATCTTTCAATGACAAAGCCAAGTTCGCAAACGCTTTTTTATCCCAAGATAAGAGATCTTTATATTTCTCTGGTATTGCACTCGCCATAAAACCTCCTGATTATCGAAAAAGGTCTTCTTGTTTGCTACGCAACAAATCAGATGCCTTTCCTTCAGATAGTGGATAAGGCACTCCCCTAACATGTACTACTGGGCGCATCTCATTACCCTGACCCATTAGCAGTGAAGCAGCAGCTGCAATCTCATCAGCTAGACCCACTTGCGTTGTCTTCAGGTCCACTCCAAAGATGTCAGGGCGACCACGTAAATCTAGTAAAGCAGGTATTCCAGATGATCCCAAAGCCAGTCCTACTGTTCCGTTTCGCCAGGCACGACCATGACTATCATTAATGATAATCCCCACGCAAACCCCAGTTTCTGTGTGTATTCTATTCTGGATTTCGCTACAAATCTCATCTGGATCAGTAGGTAAAAGCAATACGCGCGAGTGTCCCTCAATATGATCTATATTAGAACTGTCTACTCCAGCATTAGCCACAATAAAACCAAGACGATGTTCGGCAACCAAAATCCCTCGACTTTTCCGGACAACTTCAGTAGATTCTGACAAAATAACCTCAATCAACCTAGGATCTTTTTCAACCTCATCAGCTAGGCGCTGAGCATACTCTGATGGAACAATTTCGTCCAAATCTACATATCTATCCTCTGCCTTTGAAACAATTTTGTGCGTAATAACAATAACATCACCTGGTTCTAGAACAATCCTAGTACGATCCAGGGCAGTTTCAACAATTGTTGTAATGTCATCACCTGGACTTACAGAGGGTATGTCCAAGAGTGCCGTCAACACGAGCTGGTCTGTGGCATTCATAAGCAAAAATTGTCAATACTCAAATCAAAGATAAGATAGTACCAAAATAACTTGTTTCACTTTTCTGACCGGGTAATACCAGTAACTCTAATTCCTGCATCCCTAATCTTGTAGTGTTTGTTTAAACTAATTAGTACTGGAGTTAAAGATTCAATTGCAATAGCATTTACTAACGAACCAGCATTGAGACCAGACATACCAGCGGCTTCTACCAGGCAAATCACCTCTTCACACGCTAGAGTATCATTACCACAAACTAACACATCACAATC
>CAWWAV010000260.1:0-2337 GCA_963934935.1 uncultured Anaerolineales bacterium | reverse complement strand
TTGTCAATCGTGGGTCCCAAGTCCACCAGGTATTCCAGACAGGTCTGGCCCATATGGATCCACTTACAATGTTCATTGTGGTAAATATTACTCCGATTTCTGCGGAGGACATAGCCACACGATCGTAACTCTTATTTTGGGTTGCTAAAAACATAATGCTTGTTATCAATGTTACTAGAAATGCTAAGGCGGCTATCCATCCAGACGATACATGGTAATAGAAAATACGCTGGACATCACCCATAATTATCTCCCTAGGCGCATAAATTAATACCATGTAAATAGAAAGGCTAATTAGTATTAACGAACTAATTGTCATAAGTTGTAGCCGCGGATTTGGTTTTGGCATAGTAGTCTTATTACTCCTGTATTAGGTAGTCAAATGTCATTATTGCTACCCCAAGAAATATTATATCGTAAACTATTACTAGATTGAATGCGTTAGAGAATTGTCCCCAATGAGCTCCAGATAAAATTGCGTTGCTGCATTGAACAGACGCTATTATTATTGGCATTGCTACAGGTAAGAGAAGAATTGGCAGCATGATTTCGCGTGCTCCCGTTCTTGTTGCTATTGATGCTAATAAGGTTCCTACTAAAGTGTATCCGAATGATCCAAGCAACACTATTAGTATGAATAGTGGAGAAAACAATGGTATACCATATAGAATGTAAAACATAGGAATAACTATTATTTCTACGATTATCACAAAAATGTACGTACTAATAAATTTTCCAACAAAAATAGCAGTGTAGTCAATAGGTGACAGAAGCATTCCTTCGAGCGAATTTTGATTTTTTTCGTTTGCAAATGTTTGATTAAGTCCTAAAGTAGATGAAAACACAAAAGTTACCCAGAGCACACCAACAGCAACATTCTCTTTAGTAGATTTGTCCAAGTCTAGAGCAAATGTAAAAACAAGTGTTACCATGACGGAAAAAATCAAGAGAGCGCTTACAAGCGTTTTCTTGCGCATTTCGATGCTTAGATCTTTCCAGATAATTGTTCTGACTGCTCGCCAATACTGACTAGTTTTTGTATATTGATTGTTGTTATACATTGATGATTTCATGGTACTTATGTGCGAATTCATCAAATGATAGTTGGGTAGTGCTCCCCTGATATACTACTTCACCCTTGTGCAGGACAGCTATTTTGTCACTTAATGCTAAAGCATGTTTTATATCGTGTGTAATCATTAGAACGGTGTTTCCTGACGTTGATGTTGACTGAAGAATTTGATCTAACCTAACAGAATTGTTTTGATCTAGTCCGGTGTGTGGTTCATCAAATAATATCACTCTAGGATTATGTAGTATGGCTCTGGCGATTGACAATCTTTGTTGCATTCCATGCGAAAATGTGCGCACTAATATGTCTTTCGATTCAGTCAAATCGACCTTATCGAGCACTAAGCTTATGCGGTTTGCGTAATCTTTGATGCTGTATAGGCGTGCATAGAAAAGTAGATTTTCATATGCAGTCAAATTGTCGTAAAGTAAAGTATGGTGTGAGACTACTCCAAGCAGCTGACGTACTGCGTGTGATCTAGTGTTTAGGTCAAGCCCCGCTATGGTCACTTGTCCGCTGTTGGGGCGAAGCAACGTAGCTATTATACGTAACAGGGTGGTTTTCCCTGATCCGTTTGGTCCGACAAGTGTAGTGAATTCACCAGGTTCTATATTTAAAGTTATGTCTTTCAGTACTTGTTTCATACCAAAAGATTTGGAAACAGACTTGATATTAATCATACACATTTATGTTTTGGGTATACTGGCCTGCCTCTCTATGAATTAACGCGTTTAGATTCATCTATTTTACGAAGTATGTCAACACCTTCGTTTATTATATTATTACGTGTAGTATCATAGTCTTCATTGGTGATTTTTTCTGTGCGATGATCAAAATCAAGATCATACAAAGATTCAATTAGTCTAGTATGTTTTTCGTAAAGACTATAATTGATGTTATCTATATCTAATGGTGGATTGTTAGATATGAAGAATGGTCTAATTACAAATACTATTACTGCAGCAATCAATGTGACATGTAGTATGAGAAAAAGTATATTCATGGTTGAATTATTTGTCTAGTAGTGCTTCCAAAACAACCTCTATATTGTCGTAGTTGACTGGCCCTATAAACGATTTGGCTAGCAATCCATCTTGGGCCACTATGTATGTCTCTGGCACTCCCCTTATGCGGTATGATTGAGAGATTGTTGTTCCCACATCTGGGCCGTTTGGATATGTAATGTTCCATGTACTCAAGTAATCCAAAGCTTCCTTCTCGGTGTCTGCATAATCTATGCCTAACAATAGCACATCTTTATCTTT
>CAWWAV010000259.1:0-2343 GCA_963934935.1 uncultured Anaerolineales bacterium | reverse complement strand
GATCGGTCTGTTTTTGAACAGAAGATTCGCGAGTTTGTTGCGGTAGCTATGAATTAACACATGTAATGGTGACACGATCATCTAGTTTCATACTTGTCCATTGGGGTCATTAATACATTGTGTGAGATTTATATACAATATAGTAATATATGAGCGATAATTGTAATATCTATGTCTTTGCAGCTATATGTTTCTTAGGTGAATTATATGAGATTGGGTGAATTTATAACCATAATAAGACGATGGTGGATTTTGTTGGCTGTGCCAACGAGTCTTGTAACAATTGTCGGATTAATTTTCTACGAGGCGCCATCAGACAGATATGTGACTACTGTGCGTCTTTCTGCTGCGTTAACTCCGGACGGCCATATGGCTGCTAACAATACCCAATTTGATACCACTTATTACTCATGGCTGAGCTCAGAATATTTGGTGAGCGGTCTCTCAGATTGGTCTGTTACCGGAGCGTTTGCTAGTGCAGTAAGCAAACAGCTTGAAAGTGATAATACGTATATACCAGCTAGCATAGTACAGAATTCGCTTAGTAGTGATTATGTGCGTAGTGAGGTTGTGATTTATGTTAGTTCCAGGGATCCTGACCATACTTCAAAGATTGCAAACGCTGCAATTAAAGTTATGCAAGAACAAAATAAAAATGTTTTCCCGCAGTTAGGTGGACGTAATGCTACTGTAGTGGCATTGGATAAGCCAACAGTTACTCTAGCTTCTCCTGGAATCACTCAGTATTTGGAAATGTTGGTACGAATTACTACAGGTATTGTTTTAGGCTTGTTACTTGTATTATGTGGACATTATTTCGATCCCTATATTCGTAATAGATCAGATGTTGAGATGTTAGGTATTCAAGTAATTATGGAGAACACACGTCAGTGAGTATATCCATGCGCCTGTGGTACAATGAATGCCTGCGAGTGATTTATTCCGTAATCTTCATGGTATTTTTGACTATATTGCATATTAATGTTCAAGCTTATAAAGGCTTATCCTAATGGCACTTGTTGAATACTTTTATATTCTTAAACGGCGTATCTGGGTGTTGATCATTTCGGTATCGCTTACTGCAGGCTCTGCATTTTTTTTCAGTTTAGTAATGACACCTGTATATCAATCAAGCGTAAATGTATTAGTGCAGCCTGCTAGGACTGATTTTGGGCTTACACAGAGTGCGAAATTGTTGCTTGATTCCTACGTTGCATTCTTGGACACTGATACCAGTGCGTCGCAAGTGATTGAATCGCTGCAATTAGATACTCTTCCAGAAACATTGCGTGGGGATGTATATATAGCTGCTGAACCACAGCGTTTCCTCATTAGAATTGAAGTAGAGAACGAGAATGGACAACTAGCAAATGATATAGCATTTTCTTGGGCTGAGCTTTTGGTGCAGTGGCGCAACGACGAAAATCAAAAACAGCGTCGTGAGGATCGTGTGACAGCAATAATACTGGATAATCCTCGCTATATTTTGGAACGTCCACGTAGGATTATCAATTCTTCCGCTGGAGTGATTCTAGGATTTGTTATTGGTGCGATTGTTGTGCTTGTCATGGAAAATTTGGAATCAGGCATTATCAGATCACGCAATGATATCGAAAGTTTTTTACCGGTATCAGTGATTGGATCTATACCTCCTGATGGTAGACATGTTAGACATAACGGGAAGTGACTTATGACTAAGAAACTTGTTACACTCTCTGGTACGGCTACAAGTACTGCTGAAGCTTATCGTGCACTTCGTACCAACATTATGTTTTCTGATGGAGATGCAAGACAGCGTGTTTTGTTGGTTTGTTCTTCTTCACCAGAGCAAGATGGTGAAGGCAAATCGAAGGTGGCGGCAAATTTGGCTGTTACTTTAGCCCAAAGTGGTCGTGATACATTGCTAGTTGATTGTGATTTGCGTCATCCTATGCAACATGAGATTTGGGGTGTATCAAACGAACATGGAATTAGCAATGCCTTGATAGCAGGTGATGAACTGAGCACTAACGATGTTGGAGTAGACCATCTTTCAGTTGTTACTGCAGGTCCCAGACCTGACAATCCGGCAGATTTGTTGGGTTCAACAGGTATGGAAACCTTGGTCGCGGGTTTTAGACAAAAGGCAGAATTTGTTTTGCTTGACTCGGCACCTGTTTTGCCAGTTACAGATGCGGCATTGTTGTCAGTATATACTGACGGAGTTTTGTTAGTGTTAAGCGCAGGTGTCAGTCGGCGAGCACATGCGGAACGTGCTTGTGAGATGCTCGAACAAGTGGGTGCGCGAATAATTGGTGCGGTACTGAACAATGCACCAATAGACTCAAGTATGAAATCATATTT
>CAWWAV010000258.1:0-2343 GCA_963934935.1 uncultured Anaerolineales bacterium | reverse complement strand
AGCGAATCAGTTAGGAATGAGTTGCTGCAGCACAATATTGCTCCACCCGAGAAGATTTATGTATTGCCATTAGGTTTAGATTTGAATATATACAAAAATTGTTCAGCAAAAACGGGTCAATTCCGCCGAGAGTTGGGTATAGAAAAAAATGTACCCTTAATTGGAAATGTAGGTAGACTAGTGCCTATAAAAAATCATCGACATTTCCTTATGGCCGCTCACTTGATGGTACAGTCCGGTTTTGACGGTCGTTTTGTGATTGTTGGTAGTGGTCAATTAGCGCCTGAGTTACAAAAACTATCCAGTGAAATTGGTATTGGAGATTTGGTTATTTTTACCGGATGGCGTCGTGATTTAGATAGGATCTATGCTGATTTAGATGTCCTAGTCAATACCTCGATTAATGAAGGTACCCCATATGCGATCATCGAAGCAATGGCTGCGAGGGTTCCGGTCGTAGCCACTTCAGTTGGCGGTGTGCCTGATATTATCAATTCGGAAATGACAGGATACTTGGTCAGCGGGGATGATGTTAACTCTACAGTTGATGCCATTTATTGTGCTCTCAAAACATCTGATGCAATTCTAGATGCCGCACAAAGTCATGTGTTGGAGCATCATGATCTAGAAAGTATGATCAACAGAACTGCCAATTTCTACAGCAAATTGTTAAAGGAAAAAGGGTATGTTATCTGAAACTGTAATGCGATACTCCCTAATAGCATTAGTTGCTGGATTGATTGCTTTTGTGGCAACTCCTCTTACACTCATGGCAGCTCGTAGAATGAGATTGATTGATACACCTGGTCCGCACAAATTTCATATAGCGCCTGTTCCAGTGCTTGGTGGCATAGCTATCTGGGCAGCCATCATCGGTAGTCTATTGATTTTTGGGGGTGGTCGTGAGTATCGCGAGTTGGCAGCAATAGTAATTGGTGGTACTTTGATAAGCATTGTTGGTCTTGTTGATGACCGGGTAGGTTTAGGACCTCTTGGAAAAATACTTGGTCAGACACTTGCTATGCTACTGATTGCAATTGGTGGAGTGAGTGTCAACATGTTTGATGCTGAATGGGTGAATATTAGTTTGACTGTAATTTGGGGCGTAGGAATCATAAATGCTGTTAATCTGCAGGATAATATGGACGGATTAGCAGCAGGAACTTCTGCAGTAGCAGCAGCATCTTTTCTCATTTTGGCAGCGATTAATGGGCAGATATTAGTTGCAAGTTTATCTTCAGCTTTGTTAGGTGCATGTTTAGGATTTCTTTTCTACAATTATCAGCCAGCAGTAAGTTTCATGGGTGATACAGGTTCAATGTTGCTGGGTATAACACTGGCAGTTCTTGGTATCAAGTTAACCTTTCCTGATGTTTCAAATACACAAACTTGGATGGTTCCAATTTTGGTGTTGGGTGTACCAATATTCGATACTGTCTTAGTTGTTGTTTCGAGGGTTAGAAGGGGTAAGCCATGGTGGCAGGGCGGAGTAGATCACACTTCTCATCGTCTTGTGAAATTAGGGCTTAGTCATCGTCGAACCATTACAGCCCTTTACATAGCTACTGGCATTCTAGGACTTATGTCGGCTGTGATTGTGTATCTTGCATCGCCAATGATTAGTTGGATTTTAGCAAGTGCAACAGTAGTTCTTGGTATTGTTATGATATATGCATTAGAGTTACTATGGGACAGTGTTCGGGAGAATCGTTTAGATGCTGATATCAAGGTTACTGTAATAGGTGGTGGTGAGGAATTACTAAGCATTCTTGAGGCAGTGACTATGCTTGCTAGGGCTGTTTCTTTGATACTAACACCAGTAGTTGAGGATGATATTGATATTGACGCCGCTTCCAATTGGACTGAGGTAGGATTACGTAGACTTCAGGACTTCGCGATCTCTATAGCAGAACATCCTGGTTCTGTTCGCAATATACTCAATCATAATAAGAATGATATCAGTACTGGTCTTCGAGAGTGTGCAGAATTGATGAATGCAGCGTTAAGATTGCGTGGGCAAATCTTGGTAAATCTACCTGGTTCTGTTGGGAATAGTAGATCTGCATCTGCTAGTATTGATGTTCTCAGTGATATAAGGGAAACAGAACTGGTTGTGATTGGAGGAGATTTGCACGAAAATGTGATGCCAACTCTAGTGCTTCCCGAAGTGCAACGTGAGCTAACGAGGGTGAAATGTCCTCGTGTGTTGATACATTCGGATCCAGAAAAAGCTTTGGATACTTTGCAAGCAGCGGGTATAACTGGTGTGATAACTCATGCTATAGCTCCGCAGGATATACGTGGCCCATGGCATTCCGTAAAAGATTTGCATGATAGCAACCA
>CAWWAV010000257.1:0-2344 GCA_963934935.1 uncultured Anaerolineales bacterium | reverse complement strand
CAACCTCTTGAAGACTATCTAAAGCATAGGCATCAACAAGCGCCAAAGCAGTACTATGTGCAGCCGAACGAATTGCTACCAGTTGCTGCACAATGTCACGGCATTCCCGTCCATCATTGAGCATCTCCTGCACACCTCTCACTTGTCCCTCGATGCGCCGGAGTCGTTGTTGCAGCTTGGATTTAGTCCCAGACAAATGCCTTGACTCGAGAAAGGTGAGAGTATTGGACAGAAGTATATCCGTGCATTCTTCAATAGAATTATTAGCAGTATCCAATAATAGGTCTGGGTGCTCTGAAACCTGATACGGTTCAGTAACGTCAACAAAATTTTCGTAATCACCTTCGTACGCTTTCTGATAATTCCCCAGATAGTCTCTACTTAGACAAACATCCAACGGGCACTTTAGATACACTTCAAAGAAACGGTCAAGTCTAGCTCGAACCGCCATTCGGACTTCTTTCACATGGGATATTGTACATACTATGGCAACATTTCCGCGATTGTTACACTCAAGGGCTAATTTAGCGATCTCAAATACAACAACACTTCGCTCCTTGGACGAATAGCCATGATCACCCTCCAGATTATTACGTACATCTGGTCCATCGAGCAGCTCAACATTATATATTCCTCGGGATTCGAGAGCATCTTGTAGATGACGCCCCAATGTTGTTTTGCCCGACATTGATGGTCCAGTAATCCAAATCGTTCCAGGGAACAGAGTTTTAGGTTTCATATCATACTCACAAGGCAAGCACATGATGTCGGACTATACAAAGATTCGGACGAAAGCCTGCTGCCGACTACACTATTACGATACACTATTATATATACTAGGGGGTAGTATAGCAAGTATCCATGCAAATACACACTGGATCAACTTTAGGTAACTACAAGATGTCTGTGCCTTACTGAACAAGGAAACCGTATATGATTCCTCACAGCACCAAAGCCCTGCAAATGATCGCATTCGACTAACATGCCGGACAATTCCTTCATCAACATTTCCTAGGTTATAATTTTATCGCTCCGAGCTCGTTCAAGATCCTGAGGCGTGTCCAATTCCACCCACTCGCCCCAGATGTCAACCGTCTCTATCCGTACACCAAGTTCAACAAGTTCTTCAAACATATCGGTCAGGTAGGCTTCGCGAATGTTTGGCGCTTGGTGAAAAGGACACTCAAGGTAAGAATTACGAACATCAAGATAATGTCTTCGCATCTTATGTGCCCCGAGCTCGCTAAATTTTGCCAAGCCAATGAACTCACCATAGGTTTTTTCGAGCGACAAATGTTTTCCCGCCTCTACCACCTTCCCATCCAGCACAGCAACTTTCTCGGCCTGGGTTATAGGGTGAGCAGTACGTCCAACATAACGCTGCCGCCAACTGCGATCCACTACAAGTGCAACATCAGCTTTACTGGCCATGAGGCGCTTCAGAACATTGTGTCGACAAATGATGTCTGAATAGGACACAACGAATTCAGAGTCCATCTCTGGCTCTGCACAGAAGAGCGACTCTAGAACATTGTTGCTGTCCCACTTATCATTATGGTAATAGCGCAGCTGCGGGTAGGATGCAATCACTTTCTCTATGTGATACCCCCCGACAAATGCAATGTCGTCAACTCTGACACTTGTGAAAGAATCCAATATCCAATCCAAGACACGCCGCCCCCCCAATCCATCTATCATACATTTAGGATAACTTTCAGTTTCGGGCATCATACGAATGCCGCGACCAGCCCCAATAATAATAGCCTTTGTTGCCATTGCTAAATCACACCTTAATAATATAAGGTAAAGCTCTTAGAGGACAAATTTTTGCGATACTGTCTCATATTCATCTATAAGACGATTGAGGATGCACCTTGCTTCTTTAGATACTTGCTGTTCAAACGACTTCTTCCTACTTTCCCTCGCATCCAGAGATTGACGCCCATGTAATATGCGAGGACAGTTTGCTCGTCTCAACACACGGCTAGTGTGACGAGTCATATAGCTTTTTATAAATTGTTCCAGTGAAGATAAATAAGGTTTTGGATGTTGCGCAAAGTTTTCAAATGGAATAATAAGTATTTGTTCTTTCATCATTGCAGGAATAGATTTGTATGTATTGTAGATCTGATTCCACTGGGACTCAATCATTCTTATCGCTCTTTCCACCGGACTCGCAGACAGATAAATATCTTCCCAACCTAAAGCTAAATGAGGCACATCCTGTTCATGGTAGCGCACACATAGAGTCATCTGTAACGGATTCACTCCAAACAATTCACCATAACCACTACGCACCCACTTGCCAATCACATCGACCGGATGTCTAATCATTTCAACCATT